>DATMML010000037.1 GCA_035570235.1 Vicinamibacteria bacterium
GGCCCTGCTCTGGTCCTACGGGGGGGCCGAGCAGGACGAGGCCGGCCGCGTGATCATCAACTCGAAGGAGACGATCGAGGCCCTGAAGTACATGCGGGCCCTCTACAAGGAGACCATGACCTCCGAGATCTTCACCTGGGATCCCTCCTCCAACAACCGGGGCATCCTGGCCGGCAAGCTCTCCTTCGTCCAGAACGCGATCTCCGTGACGCGGCAGGCGGAGAAGGACAATCCCGAGATGTCCAAGCAGATCCAGCTCACACCCGCCCTCAAGGGACCCGTCCGGGGGATCGCCGCCGAGCACGTCATGGACTGCTACGTGATCTGGAACTTCGCGGAGAACAAGGAGGGGGCCAAGCAGTTCTTGGTCGACCTCGTCGACACGTTCAACACCGCCTTCAAGGCCAGCGAGTTCTACAACTTCCCCTGCTTCCCCTCCACGGTCCCGGACCTCGGCACCCAGATCGCCAACGACCCCAAGGCGGTTCCTCCCGACAAGTACAAGGTCCTGGGCAACGTGCTCGAGTGGGCGACCAACGTCGGCTTCCCCGGCTACGCGAGCGCGGCCATCGACGAGGCCTTCAACACCTTCGTCCTGCCCACCATGTTCGCCAAGGTGGCCCGGGAGGAGATGACTCCCGAGGAAGGGGTCAAGGTCGCAGAGACGGAGCTGAAGCGCATTTTCGCCAAGTGGGCGTGACGGGGACCCCGGGAGCGCGATGGCGGTCGTCGAAACGCGGGATCTGACCAAGGTCTTCAAGGAAGGCGAGCTCGGGGCGGTCAACAGGGTCAACCTGGAGAGCCGGGAGGGTGAGTTCCTGGTCCTGCTGGGCCCGTCCGGGTCCGGCAAAACCACTCTCCTGCGCATGATCGCGGGGCTGGAGGTGCCAACCTCCGGCGAGGTCTGGATCGGGGGGGTGAACGTAACCCCCTTCCCGCCCCGGGAACGCCGCATCGCCATGGTGTTCCAGAGCTACGCCCTCTACCCCCACCTGTCCGTCTTCGACAACATCGCCTTCCCCTTGCGGGCGCAGGGGGTCAAGAAGGAGCTGCGCCGGCCGAAGGTCGAGTGGGCCTCTTCCCTTCTCGGCATCGGCTCCCTCCTCGCCCGCAAGCCGCGCGAGCTCTCGGGGGGCGAGCGGCAGCGGGTGGCCCTGGCCCGGGCCATCGTCCGCGAGCCCACCCTGTTCCTGCTCGACGAGCCGCTTTCGAACCTGGACGCGAAGCTAAGAGCCTCGGCCCGGGAGGAGCTGCAGCAGTTCCACGGCCGGGTCGGGACGACCACGCTCTACGTGACCCACGATCAAGTCGAGGCCATGGCCATGGGCGACCGCATCGTGGTCATGAACCAAGGTCAGGTCCGCCAGGTGGGGGCGCCCACCGAGGTCTACGACGATCCCGCGGATACCTTCGTGGCCACCTTCCTGGGCTCTCCACCCATGAACCTGCTGGAGAGCCCGGACGTGATCGTGGGCTTCAGGCCCGAACACCTGCACCCCGCGGACCTGAAGGTGGAGGGCGCCCGCGTTCCCGTCCATTTCCGGATCAAGCACACCGAATACCTGGGAGCGGAGCGCATCCTGTACGGCGTGGTGGAGGGGGGCGGTTTCCAATCCCGGGAGGCCGTCGTCTCGCGGCTGTCCGCGACCCTGCCCGCCCCCTACGCGGTCGGTTCGCTCTACGACTTCTCGGTGCGCGAACGCGATTTGAAGTTCTTCGACCGCGGCACCGGCAAGCGTACGGCGCCGCGCCCGCTGGCCGGACTATGAAGGGCCGGCAGGCCTGGCTGGGCCCCGCGATGTTGCTGCCGGCCGTGCTCTACATCGTGGCCCTGGTGGGGGTGCCCTTCATCCTGGCCTTCTTCTACGCGGTTGGCGACGTCAAGGTGGGCAGCGTGGGCTACCACTTCGTGGGGCTGCGAAACTTTCGGAGCATCTTCGAAAATCCCGCCTTTCTGCGCGCCCTCCGCAACTCCTTCCTCTTTACCATCTCCTCCCAGGTGCTGGTGCTTACGGGCTCCCTCACCTTGGCCCTCGCCCTAAAAGAGAAGTTCCCCGGGCGGGGGATCGTGCGTTTCGTGATCCTCCTCCCCTGGGTCGCCCCCATCTCCATCGGGTCTATCGGCTGGAAATGGATCCTGGACTCCCTCTACAGCGTCATCAACTGGGTGCTGGTGGCGCTCCATCTCGTCAAGCCCTTCGCGGCCCCCATGTGGCTGGGCGAGCCCAGCCTGGCCATGATGTCGGTCATCGCCGTCCACGTCTGGCGCATCCTGCCTTTCTCGACCGTCATCATCCTGGCTGGGCTCACTTCCATCCCCAAGGACATCCCGGAGGCAGCGGCCGTGGATGGGGCGGGCTTCTTCCGTACGCTCTTTCAGATCACCCTACCCATGCTTCGTCCCATCCTGAACGTGGCCATGCTCTTCGGCGTGATCTTCGCCGTCACCGACATGACCGTCATCTACATCCTGACCCGGGGCGGGCCCTATGACACGACCCAGGTCCTGCCCTCCCTCGCCTTCTTCACCGGGATCCTGGGCGGCGATCTCGCGGAGGGCGCGGCGATATCGCTCTTCCTCGTACCCCTCCTGGCCGTGGTGGCCTACCTCATGCTGCGCGTGGCCCGCCGCGCGGAGGTGACGTGAGGCCGGGAGGGCGCCTGGGCGCGCCTCTCCGGCGGGCGGGGCACGTCCTGGTGCTCGCCTTCTTCTTCCTGGTCCTGGGCTTCCCCTTCTACTGGATGACCATCACCACCTTCAAGCAGGGGAGCGACCTCTACAACCTGAAGAACAACCCCTTCATCTTCAACGCCCCGCCCACCCTCGAGCACCTCCGGCTGCTTTTTGGCGAAACCCTCTTCCTGCGGTGGCTGGGCAACACCGCCCTGGTGGGCGTGCTCGTGGTGGGAATCACGCTCCTCTTCGCCCTCCCCGCCGCCTACGCCCTGGCCCGGCTCACCGGCCGCTGGGGTGAGCGCCTGGGCATCGCGATCTTCCTAACCTATCTGGTCCCGTCCACCCTGCTCTTCATCCCCCTCTCCCGGGTGGTGGCCAACCTTGGGCTCCAGGACAGCCTGGGGTCGATCATCCTCGTCTATCCCAGCTTCACCATTCCCTTCTCGATCTGGCTCCTCATGGGCTTCTTCAAATCCATCCCCCGCGAGCTGGAGGACGCGGCCATGGTGGACGGCCTGAGCCGGTTCGGGGCCTTCGTCAAGCTCGTCATCCCCATGTCGACCTCCGGCATCCTCACGGTGGTGATCTTCACCTTCACCCTCGTCACCCAGGAGTTCGTGTACGCGCTCACCTTCATCTCCTCCGCCGCCCACCAGACGGTGGGGGTAGGGGTCCCGATCTTCCTCGTCCGCGGGGATGTCTACTACTGGGGATCGCTGATGGCGGCCTGCCTGATCGCGAGCCTGCCCACCGCCTTCGTCTACAACCTCTTCCTGGACCGTTTCATCGCCGGCTTCACGGTGGGCGCGGTCAAGTGAGGGTGGGCCCCTGGCATCGGTGCCACCCGAGGGCTCACTCGCTGGCGATCGTTCCCTTCGCCCCCCTAGCGTAGCCCAGGGTCCGCAGGGCCTCCTTGATCTCGTCCAGGGTCAGGGGATCGTCAATGGTGGCGGGGACCTTGAACGGGTCCCCGTTCGCGATGTCGCGCATGACCCCGCGCAGGATCTTGCCCGAGCGGGTCTTGGGTAGTCTCTTGACGATCGCGGCCTGCTTGAAGTTCGCCACCGGCCCCACCTGCTCACGGACGAGGGCCACGACCTCGGGCAGGATGTCGGCCGGGGGGCGGGTCACGCCCGCCTTGAGCACGAGCATCCCCACCGGTAGCTGGGTCTTGAGCGGGTCCTTGACCCCGAAGACGGCGCACTCCGCCACGTCGGGATGGCTGGCGATGGCCTGCTCCATGCTCCCGGTCGAGAGGTTGTGGCCGGCGACGATGATCACGTCGTCTATCCGGCCCATGATGAAGACGTAGCCGTCCTCATCGATGTACCCCCCGTCCCCGGTCAGGTAATAGCCGGGGTATTTGGCGAGGTAGGCCTGCTTGAACTTTTCGTCGTTCTGCCACAGCGTGGTCAGGGTGCCGGGGGGCAGGGGGAGCCGCAGCGCCACCGCCCCCTCCTTCTCCGGGGACAGGGGCTGCCCCGTCTCGCTTAGGATCTCCACCCGGTAGCCGGGAACGGGTTTGGTGGGCGAGCCCGGCTTCACAGGCAGGGGCTCCAGGCCCATGCAGTTGGCGGCGATGGGCCATCCCGTCTCCGTCTGCCACCAGTGGTCGATCACCGGCCGGTCGAGCAGGCTCCGCGCCCAGTGATATGTGTCGGGATCGAGCCGCTCGCCGGCCAGGAAGAGGTAGCGGAAAGCGGAGAGGTCGTACTTCTGCCGGTACTCTCCGCGGGGGTCCTCCTTCTTGATGGCCCGGAAGGCGGTGGGAGCGGTGAAGAGCACGCGCACCCCGTACTCCTCGATCACCCGCCAGAATCCGCCGGGGTCGGGGGTGCCCACCGGCTTCCCTTCGTGGACGACGGTCGTGCATCCGTGGAGGAGGGGGGCGTACACAATGTAGGAGTGGCCGACGACCCAGCCCACGTCGGAGGCGGTCCAGAACACCTCGCCCGGCTGCATCCCGTACACATTCCGCATGGACCACTTCAAAGCCACCGCGTGGCCGCCGTTGTCGCGCACCACGCCCTTGGGCCGGCCGGTGGTGCCCGAAGTGTAGAGGATGTAGAGCGGATCCGTGGCCTTGACCGGCACGCAGTCGACGGGATGCGCAGCGGCCATCAACTCGTGCCAGTCGTGGTCCCGGCCGGGAGTGAGCGGGCAGCGCTCCTGCTCGCGTTGGAGGACGATGCAACGGGCCGGCTTGTGCGCGGACAGCTCCAGCGCCCGGTCGAGGAGCGGCTTGTAGGCCACCACCCGCTTCACTTCGATCCCGCAGGAGGCGGAGACCACCACCTTGGGCGCGGCATCCTCGATGCGGACCGCCAGCTCGGAGGCGGCGAAGCCCCCGAACACCACGGAGTGGATGGCCCCGATCCGCGCGCAGCCGTACATGGCGATCAGCGCTTCCAGCGTCATGGGCATGTAGATGACGACGCGGTCGCCCTTGGTCACGCCCAGGGAGGTGAGGACGCCCGCGAAGCGCGCGACCTCGCCCCGAAGCTGGCGGTAGGTCAGCTTGCGCTTGGTCCCCGTGACCGGGCTGTCGTAAATCACAGCCAGCTGATCGGCGCGGCCGTTCTCGACGTGGTAGTCGATCGCGTTGTGGCAGGTGTTCAGCTCCCCCCCCACGAACCAGCGATACAGCGGAGGGTTGGAGGCGTCGAGGACCTTCTCGTAAGGCCGGTACCAGTCAATCTCCTGGGCGGCCTGGCCCCAGAAAGCCTCAGGGTCGTCGAGGCAGGCCCGGTAGGCCCGCTCGTAGGCACCTTGCATGATCGGCTCCAAACGGGAGAGGCCGGTGCGCGGCCCTCATGAGTCGGGGACACCCTTGCCGGGCGGGCACGGCCGGCCGCGGCGAGAGCGTCGCCTAGCTTCGGGCGGGCTCGGATACGCGGATTCGCTCGACCCCCGCATAGACGTTGAAGCGCTCCCCGCGCAGGAAGCCAACGAGGGTGATACCGAAGTCCTTGGCCAGGGCCACCGCCAGCGTGCTGGGTGCCGACACCGCGCAGAGGATGGGAGCGCGCGCCATCAGGCACTTCTGGAGGATCTCGAAGCTGGTCCGGCCGCTCACCATCACGATGTGCTCGTCGAGGGGCAGCCGGCCTTCGCGAAGGGCCCAGCCCACGAGCTTGTCCAGCGCGTTGTGGCGGCCCACGTCCTCCCGCAGGGCGAGGAGCTCCCCCTTGGAATCGAAGAGCCCCGCCGCGTGCAGTCCCCCCGTAGCCGCGAACACACCCTGGTGCGCGCGCAGCTTCTCGGGCAGGCTCCAGAGTACGGACGGCTCCACCTCCGGCCCCGGCCGGGAAAGGCGATCCGCCTGCAGGTGCAGGGCCTCCAGGCTGGCCTTGCCGCAGACCCCGCAGGCGCTCGTGGTGTAGAAGTGCCGCTCCAGCGCCTTGAGGTCCGGCAGACGCTCCCTGCTGAGCTCCACGTTCACGATGTTGTGGCGGCGGTCCTCCTCCACCGCGGGGTCGGTGCAATGGGAGATATCAGCGATGTCCGCGGCGCCCTTAACGACGCCTTCCCCGTAGAGGAACCCCGCCGCCAGCTCGAAGTCGTGCCCCGGGGTGCGCATGGTGATGGCCACCGTCTGCCGCAGTTCGCGGGGCGCGCCCAGGTCCGGAGCGAGGAGGAGCCGCGGCCCCCCCCGGGCCAGAAGGCGGATCTCGAGGGGCTCCTCCGCGGCGAGCTGGTCCGCTCGCTCTTCCGGCACCCCTCCCTCCACCCTCCAGACCCGGGCCGCGA
The DNA here is from genome assembly GCA_035570235.1 of Vicinamibacteria bacterium. Lineage (NCBI taxonomy): Bacteria > Pseudomonadati > Acidobacteriota > Vicinamibacteria > Vicinamibacteria bacterium. The sequence goes on from DATMML010000037.1 coordinate 6,428, forward strand.
CCTTGCTTTGGGAGCTCATGGTGCGAGGGGTGAAACCAAGGACGAGACTACGCCCCCGCCCGGGGAGGGGTCAAGGCGGGGTATCCTGCCGCCGCATGGACCTCCTCCCCCAAGTTCGCTTCAAGGTCGCGGTGGCCTCGGGCAAGGGTGGAGTGGGCAAATCCACTCTGGCCGCCAACCTGGCCGTGTCCCTGGCCCGCCTTGGCCAGCGGGTGGGGCTTCTGGACGCGGACATCTACGGTCCCTCCCAGCAGATCATGATGGGGATCGACGAGAAGCCCTTCGTGGACAAGAACGACAACAAGCTCCTGACCATCGAGCGGCACGGGGTGCGGGTGGCCACGCTGGGCGCGGTGATGAACGCCGATCAGCCCGCGGCCTGGCGGGGGCCCATGGTCATGAAGGCGGTCGACCAGCTCTTGGCCGGGGTGCGCTGGGGACGGCTGGACATGCTCATCGTCGACCTTCCGCCCGGCACGGGGGATGTCCAGCTCACCCTCACCCAGCGTGTTCCTCTTTCCGGCGCCGTTATCGTCACCACCCCCCAGGAGGTGGCCTTGATCGACGCCCGCAAGGGCCTGAACCTGTTCCGCAGGTCGAGCATTCCCCTCCTGGGCATCGTCGAGAACATGTCTTATTACCTGTGCCCGCAGTGTGGCCGCGAGGAGGCAATCTTCACACGGGGGGGAGGACGGAGGACGGCGGAGGCGCTAGAGGTTCCTTTCTTGGGCGAGATCCCTCTCGACCCCCGGATCGTGGTCGGGGGGGACTCCGGGAGCCCCATCGTCGCCCTCGCCCCCGAATCCCCAGCCGCCCGCGCCTACGTGGCGGTCGCGGAGGCGGTAGCCAAGAGCCTCGCGGGCTGAGGGGGGCGCACCGGGGCGACAAATCCCTTGACAACACCGATCCGCGGGTCCCAGACTTAAGACCCATCCCAGGAGGCCCCATGGAGCGTCGGACTTTCCTCAAAGCCACGACCGTTGGGGGCGCCGTCGCCATAGGCTTCGATGTCTCGACCGCCCGGGCGGAGATGCGCGAGCTCAAGATCTCGCGCACCACCGAGACCCGGAGCACCTGCCCCTACTGCGCGGTCTCGTGCGGTGTGATCATCCACACTCTGGGCGATAAGGCCAAGAACGTCACTCCCGCCGTGGTGCATGTGGAGGGGGACCCCGACCACCCGATCAGCCGCGGGACCCTCTGCCCCAAGGGAGCGACCCTCAAGGACGACATCACCCACAAGAACCGGATACTGGCGCCCAAGGTGCGCCGCCCGGGCTCGGAGCGCTGGGAGGATATATCGTGGGACGAGGCGATCTCCAAGATCGCCCGCCACGTCAAGGACACCCGGGACCGGTGCTTCGTGGCAAAGAACGCTAAGGGACAGGTGGTGAACCGCAACCCCGGACTGGCCATGATCGGGGGGTGCACGGACACCAACGAGTTCAACCTCCTCCAGTGGAAAGCGGTGACGGCTTGGGGAGTCGCGTACCGCGACACCCAGGCCCGTGTTTGACACGGCCCCACGGTGGCCAGTTTGGCCGCCACCTTCGGCCGGGGCGCAATGACCAATGGCTGGGTCGACATCAAGAACGCCGACGTCATCCTGGCCATGGGGGGCAACGCCGCCGAGAACCACCCCGTCGGCTTCAAGTGGTTCATCGAGGCCAAGATCACGCGCGGCGCCAAGCTCGTCGTGGTCGACCCCCGCTTTACGCGTACGGCGGCGGTAGCCGACTTCTATTCCCCCATCCGGGTCGGCACGGACATCGCTTACCTCTACGGGATCATCCGCTACGCCCTCGAGAACAAGCGCTACCACGAGGACTACGTCAAGCTCCACACCAACGCCGCCCTGCTCATCAACGAGAAGTTCGCGTTCAACGACGGGGTCTTCTCCGGCTTTGACGAGAGCAAAGGGGACTACGCGAAGGACTCTTGGGCCTACCAGCTCGACGCCAAGGGCTTCGCCAAGTCCGATCCCACCCTAGAGAGCCCGAACTGCGTCTTCCAGCTCCTGAAGAAGCATGTGGACCGCTACACCCCGGAGATGGTGGAGCGGATCTGCGGCGTTCCCAAGGACACCTTCCTGAAAGTCGCGGAGATCGTGACCTCGACCGGTAACGCGGAGCGGGTCGGCACCATCACCTACGCCCTGGGCTGGACCCAGCACTCCACCGGCGTGCAGATCATCCGGGCGGGCGCGATCCTCCAGTTGCTCCTCGGCAACATCGGCCGTCCGGGGGGCGGCATGAACGCCTTCCGCGGCCACTCCAACATTCAGGGCGCCACCGACACCGCAGGCACGTTCGAGATCCTGCCCGGCTACCTGAAGACGCCCGCCGGGCCCTGGCAGACCCTGAAGGAGTACCTCGACGTCAACACCCCCAAGCCGCTCGAGTCGGCTTCCATGAACTACTGGCAGAACTACCCCAAGTTCATGGTGTCGCTGCTGAAAACGGCCTACGGCAAGGCCGCCACCAAGGAGAACGACTTCGGCTATGCCTGGCTCCCCAAGGTCGACGGGAACTACTCCTGGATGTACATCTTCGACGACATGTATCGCGGCAACTCCACGCGAGCGGGGGGCAAGGAACCGGGGCCCGAGGGCTTCATCACCTTCGGCATGAACCCGGTGGGGCTGGGCCCGAACTCCAAGAAGATGGTGGCCGCGCTGTCCAAGCTCAAGTGGATGGTCGTGGTCGAGAATGCGGAGACGGAGACGGCCGGTTTTTGGAAGGCCCCCAAGGAGTACGACGGTCCGGAGCCGGCCAAGATCCAGACCGAGGTCTTCCTCCTCCCCGCCGCCACTTTCGCGGAGAAGGACGGCACCTTCACCAACTCCGCCCGCTGGCTCCAGTGGAAGTGGAAGGCCCTGGATCCCCCCGGCCAGGCCAAGGCCGACCAGGAGATTCTGGCCCGGTTGGTCCTGGCCGTGCGCGACCTCTACAAGAAGGAGGGCGGCGCCCTACCGGAGCAGGTCCTGAACCTGAGTTGGGGCTACTCCAATCCCGTGAACCCCGACCTCGGCGAGGTCCTGAAGGAGATGAACGGCAAGGCCCTGGCCGACCTCCACGATCCCAAGGACAAGACCAAGGTCATCAAGACCGCCGGCCAGCAGATTGACGGCTTCGGCCAGCTCATGGACGACGGCACCACCATGTGCGGGAACTGGCTGCACTCCGGCGTCTACACGGAGGGCGGAAACAACGCCCAGCGTCGCAACAACTCCGACCCCACCGGCCTCGGCATGTACCACAACTGGGCGTTCGCCTGGCCGGCCAACCGCCGCATCATGTACAACCGGGCCTCGGCCGACGCTGAGGGCAAGCCCTGGGATCCGAAGCGCGCGGGCATCTCCTGGAACGGCGAGAAATGGGTGGGCGACGTCCCGGACATGAAGCCCGACGCCCCGCCCGGCACCTACGGGGCCTTCATCATGAACCAGGAGGGAGTGGCGCGTCTGTTCGCTTCCAGCCTCAGCGACGGGCCCCTGCCCGAGCACTACGAGCCGGTGGAGGCGGCGCTGGACAATCCCCTCCACCCCAAGGTGACCTCGAACCCCTGCTTCAAGAGGTTCTCCTCCGACAAGGACGTGTACGGCAAGAGGGAGGACTTCCCCATCATCTGCACCACCTACCGCCTCACGGAGCACTTCCATTACTGGACCCAGCACCAGCACCAGGGGCATCTGAACGAGCTCCAGCCGGGATTCTTCGTGGAGATTCCGGAGGCGCTGGCCCGCGAGAAGGGGATCGCCAACGGCTCCCAGGTGAAGGTCATTTCCGCGCGCGGCCAGATCCAGGGCCTGGCCATGGTGACCAAGCGCCTCCGAACCATGACCGTCGACGGGAAGCAGATGTGGCAGATCGGCTTCCCCATCCACTGGGGTTACGCCGGCGATCCGGGGCACACGGGGACGCTGGCCAACCTGCTGACGGCCTCGGCCATGGACCCCAACACCTGGACGCCGGAGTTCAAAGCCTTCCTGGTCCGGCTCGAGAAGGCCTGAGGAGGAGCGATGAGCGCCCAGACCCTGCAGATCCGCCGCTCCTCGGCTTCCCTATGGGGGGGCCGGACCGGCATCCGCCAGCTGCCCGTGGTCTCGAAGTACATCGACACCTCGACCTGCATCGGCTGCAAGGCCTGCGAGGTGGCGTGTCAGGAGTGGAACGACCTGGGGCCGGTGCCGACCGAGCAGACGGGCACCTACCAGACCATGCCCGCCCTGGACCCCGAGTTCTGGAACCTGATCCGCTTCAACGAGCAGGAGTTCGAGGGGGGCGTGGCCTGGCTGATGCGCAAGGACCAGTGCATGCATTGCGAAGACCCCGGCTGCCTGGCCGCCTGCCCCGCCCCCGGCGCCATCGTGCAGTACGAGAACGGCATCGTGGACGTGAACCCCGAGCAATGCATCGGCTGCGGCTACTGCGAGACCGGCTGCCCCTTTGAGGTGCCGAAGTTTTCCGCCAAGACGGGCAAGATGGCGAAATGCACGCTCTGCGTGGACCGGGTGGAGGTGGGCCTGGAGCCGGCCTGCGTGAAGGCCTGCCCCACCGGCTGCCTGACCTTCGGGACCAAGGACGACATGGTGGCGCGGGGCAACACCCGCGTGAAGCAACTCCAGGCCGGCGGCTTCGCGAACGCTGCCCTCTACAACCCGTCCGGCGTGGGCGGCACGGGTGTCGTCACCGTCCTCGCCCACGGCGATAAGCCCGAGTGGTATGGCTTGCCCCGCGACCCCCACGTCCCCACCGCCGTCCGCGTCTGGAAGTCGGTGCTCAGGCCCTTCGGCCTGCTCGCGATGTTCGGGGCCATAGTGGGAACCTTCGGGCACTTCATGAACCACGGTCCCAAGGAGGCCCGGGAGGCAGACCGATGAGCGCCAGCATTCCGAACCCCGCTCTCGACCCCGCGGTCATCCGGGCCCGCGATGCGGAAGACGTGGCGGTGGGCGACCAGATCGTCCGCCATCGGCTGTCGTCCCGCCTGATCCACTGGTCGGTGGCTCTGGCCTTCGCGGTCGCCCTCCTGACTGGGATGCCCATCTGGACCCCCATCTTCGGCTGGATGGCCCCGCTCTTTGGCGGGCTTTCGGTATGCCGCTGGCTCCACCCGTGGGCGGGCTCGACCTTCTTCTTGGCCTCGAGCGTGATGTTCTTCCGCTGGCTCTCCGAGATGGTTCTTCTCCCCAGCGAGAAGGACTGGTTCGGGTCCAAGCTCTTCGCGTACATGAGGCACGAGGCCATCGACGACTGGGAGACCGGCAAGTACAACGGAGGGCAGAAGATCTTCTTCTTCGCGGTCTCCCTGGGGGCCCTCGGGCTCTTGGCCTCGGGCCTCATCCTGTGGTTCCCGCTGAGCTTTCCCCCATGGTTGAGGGAGCTCGGGATCGTCATCCACGAGATCACCTTCATCCTCTTTGCCGTGGCCATCATCTTGCACATCTACTTGGGGACGGCGGCAGAGCCGGGGACGTTCCGCTCCATGACCCGTGGCACCGTGGCCCGCTCCTGGGCCCGTCTGCACCATCCTCGCTGGTATCGCGAGATCACGGGTGACCAGTCCCGCCACCCCTAGGGAGCCGGCCGAGGCCGCGTTTGCCCGCCGCGCGGCGCGCGCGGACGAACTCGCGGGCTCGTCCCGCGCCGCCCTTGGCCCGCTGCGCTTCGCGGCCGGCCTCTACCGGGCCCAGGCGACTCTCGCCGCGGCCGTCGCGAGCGCCCACCGGCAGCGGCCCCTCGTGGGGCGGCTCCAGAGCGACTTGGACGGGTTCGCGGGCGCCCTCCGGGCTCTCCTCCGCTACGCCGCAGGAGCGGGTCCCCCCGCCCTGGCCGAGGAAGCGCGCTCGCGGGAAACGGAGGACATGGGAGTGGCGCGGGCTCGGCTTGAAGCCTGCTGGAGCGGCGACTGTGCGACCGGAGAGGACTACCTCTCGCGCGCCCTCCTGCGGCCCTACCTCGAGGTCCTGGCCGGGCTGGGCATCGCGCCCGACCGATCACAGCGCCCGGGAGGCTGTCCGTTCTGCGCGGCTCCCCCCTGGATCGCGGCGCGGCGGTCGAGCCCGGATGTGGACGGGGCCCGTCGCTTCCTGGGCTGCTCCCTCTGCGGAGGAGAGTGGCCCGTCAACCGGGTCCGGTGCCCGGCCTGCGAGGAGGAGAACCCCGCCCGGCTCCCCTCCTTCCAGACCGACGCCCACCCCTTTGTTCGGATCGAGGGCTGCGAGACCTGCCACCGCTACTTGAAGTCGATCGACCTCACGGTGGACGCGCGGTCGATCCCGGAGGTGGACGACCTCGTCTCCCTGGCCCTGGATCTTTGGGCCGCGGAGCAAGGGTTCCAAAGGATCGAGCCGGGCCTGGCCGGCGTCTGAAGCCTCGCGGGCGTTCCTGACTCAGCCCAATTGGGGCAAGTCGAGCCCGGCTTCCTCCTCCCGGGCCCGGAGGGCGGCGTACGCCTCCGCCAGGCGCTCCTGCTCCCAGCCCAGGAAGATCCCGTCGCCCCGGTAGTGGGCCTCGCCGCTCGGGGGCTCGACGAGCACGATGGTGCCCGGGCCCTGATCGGATGTGACCTCCAGCCGCCAGGCGGAGACGGTGACGCTCGCGGAGCGGGTGCGGATCGGGACCCGGGCGAGGGCCTGGGCGCTCACCCCGCTGAGGCCGGCGATCTCGTGTGCGTTCTCGGGGGCGGGCATGACGCGGATACGGAGAGACTATGCGCGCGGCCGCTTCGGGGTCAAGCCGGAGGCAGGAGGCAGGAGGCAGCCCGAGGCGGTCGGGCCTGTCGCGCCACCGACCGATTCGGTGCGTTGACGAGCCGAGGGGCGCGCTCCTATGATCGGGCCTTCGTCGCCCCCGGTTTTCCGTTGTGAAGGCGCCGGGCGGGGCCCCACCCCGCAGGAGGAGATGCCATGGTGACACTCGGGACGCTGTGGTTGCCCATCGTGCTGTCCGCGGTCCTCGTCTTCATCGCGAGCTCACTCGTCTGGATGGCCCTGCCCCATCACAAAGGCGACTGGAAGCCCCTCCCCGACGAGGCGGGCGCGATGGAGGTCCTGGGCCGGACGGCTCTTCCCCCGGGCCAGTACCGCTTCCCCTGGGCCGCCGATCAAAAGGCCATGCAGACGCCCGCCTTCCTCGAGAAGCAGAAGAAAGGACCCGTCGGCCACCTCGTGGTGATTCCTCCTGGTCCCTTCTCCATGGGCCGCACCCTGTCCGTGTGGTTCGTCTATCTGCTCGTGGTCTCCGTGTTCGTGGCCTATCTCACCGGTCGCACCCTCGGCCCGGGGACGGACTACCTGCGGGTCTTCCGGGTGGCGGGGACAGTGGCCGTGATGGCCTACGCGGTGGGCCACGGCACCAGCTCCATCTGGTGGGGCCGCCCTTGGAGCGTGACCCTCAAGGACATGGCGGACGGCCTGCTCTACGCGCTGCTGACCGCGGGCATCTTCGGCTGGCTCTGGCCCCGTTAGCCACGCGCGCCCCCGGGGCACGGGTTCGGGCCCCTCGGCCCCCGGGCCCCGGCGCATGAAGGGGCCGCCGCGCGTGCGCGTTGTCATCGAGGAGCGCCGCTCAACACAGGGGCGGCGTTTCTGCCCACCGACCTCCTGAGCGCGGGAGCATCGCAACGGCACTCGAGGTTCTTGGGCTCTCCCTCTCCCCCCACCGTCCGTCCACCTTGGAGCACGGGTGGGCCCCGGGAGCCGCTCTCGGGTTAGAGTGACGACGTGCGCACCCTCATCCACGACGCGCGCCTGGTCGCGCCCATGGACGACGCGCGGACCCGGCTCCCCGAGGGCCACGTCCTGATCGAGGACGATCGCATCCTCCTCGTCGGAACCGGAACCGTACCCCTGGCGGGCAAGATTGATCGCCGGATCGACGCCCGGGGCAAGGTGGTCCTGCCCGGTCTCGTGAACACCCATCACCACCTCCCGCAGGTTCTCACCCGCAACGTGCCCCGCGTGCAGGAGGCCCCCCTCTTCCGCTGGCTGAGCGAGCTCTACGAGGTCTGGCGGGGCCTGGACGCGGCGGCGGTGGAAGCCGCCGCTCGCGTGGGCCTGGGCGAGCTGCTGCTCACAGGGTGCACCACCACCAGCGACCACCTCTATCTCTTTCCCCGGGGCCAGGAGCGCCTGATCGACGCCGAGATCTCGGCCGCCCGCGACCTCGGCATCCGTTTCCATCCCAGCCGCGGGTCCATGAGCCGGGGGAAGAGCCAGGGCGGCCTTCCCCCCGACGACGTCTGTGAAGACGAGGAGACGATCCTCCTCGACTCTCGGCGGCTCTTCCGCGAGTACCACGACCCTCGCCCGCGTGCCATGACCCGCATCGCCCTCGCCCCCTGCGCGCCCTTCTCGGTGAGCAACGACCTCATGCGGCGCACCGCCGAGCTCGGCCGCGAGCATGGCCTCCGCCTCCACACCCATCTCGCCGAGACCCGGGACGAGGAGCGCTATTGCCAGGAGGTCTACGGCTGCCGGCCCCTGGAGTACTTGCGCCGCCTGGGCTGGCTGGGAGCGGATGTCTGGCTCGCCCATTGCGTGCACCTCTCGCCCCCGGAGGTGCGGCTCCTGGGCGAGACCGGCACCGGCGTCGCCCACTGCCCCTCCTCGAACTTCCGCCTGGGCTCCGGCCTTGCCCCCGTGCGGGCCATGCTCGAGGCGGGGGTTCCGGTGGGACTAGGCGTGGACGGGTCCGCCAGCAACGACAGCTCAAACATGCTGGCCGAGGCCCGCCAGGCCCTGCTCGCCCCCCGCCCGGGGGCCGACCCCTCGCGCTGGCTCACCGCGGAGGAGGTGCTGTGGATGGCCACCCGCGGGGGGGCCCGCTGCCTGGGGCGCGACGACATCGGCAGCCTGGAGCCGGGCAAGGCCGCCGACCTCATCCTCATCGACACCCGCCGGCTTTCCTACGCGGGGTCGGGAAGCGACGTGCTCGCCGCCCTCATCTTCTCGCCCTTCCCCGAGCCCGTAGACACCGTGATCGTGAACGGCCGGATCGTGGTCGAGCGAGGAGAGGTGGTGGGCTTGGACGTGCCCGTCCTCGTAGAACGGGTGGAGGCGATATCTCAAGCCCTGCTGAGGTCCGCCTCCCGAGCCACTGGGCGCGACTACTTCCAGAAAGGCTAGACTAGCCCCGCCCATGCTGGCCCGAGGCATCCGCAGTTACCATCGGCCCACCCGCCTGGAGGAGGCCATGAGCCTGGTCGCGCAGGGGGCCGTCCCCCTGGCGGGGGGGACGCGCCTGCTCGCCACCAGCGCGGAGGTCCCGAACATCGTGGATCTCTCGGCCCTCGACCTCATGGGCATGAAGACCGAGGATGAGGACCTGGTGCTGGGCTCCATGGCCACCCTGCAGGACGCGATGGACTCCCCCCTCGCCTACCCCGCCACCGCCGGCCTCCTCCCCACCGCCTGCCGCGCGCAGTCCGCCTCGCGCATGATCCGCGGCATGGCCACCCTGGGCGGAGAGTCGGTCCACGGCGACCGTGACTCCGAGGTGGTGGCCGCGCTGCTCGCCTTGAACGCGGTCTACATCGTCGCCCACCCGCAGGAATCGCGCGAGAGCCCGGCCCTGCGCTTCCTGCGCAATCCCGCGGAGGACCTAGTGGGGGGCGGGATCGTACAGGCCATCGTGATTCCGGGCGCCCCGGACGGGGCGGCTCTGGAGCGGCTGGCGGTGGCGCCCTCGGCCCCCCCTCTGCTGTCCGTGGCCGCTACCGTCACCTTCGCGGGCGAGAACTGCTCCCGGGCCCGCATCGCCCTCACCGGCCTCGAGACCCGTCCCGCCCGCGTGCTGGAAGCGGAGGCCTACGTGGAAAGGACGGGCGGCGACGAGAAGGCGCTCGTGCGGTGCGTGGACCAAGTGGTGGCGCGGGCGCCCTTCCGCGAGGATGGCCAGGTGTCCGCCGCCTACCGGCGGCGGGTGGCCCGCGTCCTGACCCTGCGCGCGCTAAGGCGGGCGGTGACCCAGGCCCGCCGGCGTTCCCCCCTCGAGATCCCCCGCCTGCGGCCCCGCCTGTCGCAACGCGCCCCCACCACCCTGCCCTACTTCACGTCGGGGCGCATCGAGGTCACCGTGAACGGCCATCCCTTGCGCGCGGACGTGGAGGCTCGCACCACCCTCCTCGCCCTCCTGCGAAGCCAGGGCCTCCAGGGGGCCAAGCTCGGATGCGAGACCGGGGACTGCGGGGCGTGCGCCGTGCTCTTGGACGGGCGCCCCGTGAACGCCTGCTTGAAGCTGGCCGTGGGGGCCCAGGGCCGGAGCGTCCATACCGTGGAGGGCCTGGGTCGGGCGGACGAGCCGCACCCCTTGCCCTCCGCCTTCCGGGACTCGGGAGCCATTGGTTGCGGCTTCTGCACCAGCGCCATGCAGCTCTCGGCCAAGGCCCTCCTGGATGCGATCCCCGACCCCGACGAGGGCGAGGTGCGGGACGCCCTCGCCGGCTGCCTCTGCCGCTGCACGGGGTACGTCAAACCGGTGGAGGCCGTGCTGCGAGCCGCCTCCGCCGGGGGCGAGAACGCCGGATGACGGTCTCCCTCGCCGTCGGTCCCGCCCGCTTCGCCGACGACATCCTCCTCCCGGGCATGCTCTATGCCCGAGTGCTTCGCTCCCCGCACGCGCACGCCCAGATCGTCCGCCTCGACGCCTCCCCCGCGCGCACCCTCCCGGGGGTGGTCCTTGTGCTCGCGGCCGAGGACCTCTCTCCCCCCGGGTCCGCCCCTCCCATCCTGGACCGGACGGTGCGGTTCGTCGGGGACCGGGTAGCGGTGGTGGCGGCGGAGGACCCGGACGTGGCCTACCGCGCCGCCGAGGCCGTCCGCGTCGAGTACCAGGTCCTGCCCGCAGTGCTGGACCCCGAAAGGGCGGGGGAACCGGAAGCGCCGCTGGTCCACGAGGGGCCGGGCAACCTGGCGGGCGAGGTCCAGGTCGAGGTGGGGAACGTCGACCGCTCCTTCGCCGAGGCCGACCGGGTGTTCGAGGCGACGTACCGCGTGGCCCCCGGGTTGGCGGGGATGCTCGAGCCGCACGTCGCCCTCACTTGGCTGGACCCGGACCGGCGGCTCATAGTCCGGACCTCGAGCGCGGTCCCTTTCCACGTGCGGCGGAGCCTGGCCGCCCTCCTGGGCATGCCCGCGGCCGGAATCAAGGTGATTGCCCCCGGAGTGGGGGGCGGTTTCGCAGGCAAGCACGACCTCATCGTGGAAGACCTCTGCGGCCTTGTCACCCTGCGCACGGGACGCCCGGTCCGCCTTCTGCACACGCTCGAGGAAGAGCTCACCGCCACCAGCGCGCGGCCCGCTCAGGACCTGACCCTGAAGACGGGGGTGAAGGAGGGAAGGATCACCGCCATCGAGGTACGGGTCCTGGAGAACGTGGGGGCGCGCCGGGGATCCGCCGCGGAGGGCTTGCGCGAGACGGGGAGGGAGACCCTGGGCCTCTACCGCGTCGCGAATGCTCGTTTCCAGGGCCGGGCTCTCCGCACCCACCTGCCTCCCGGAGCGCTGTTCCCAGGGGGAGCGGGCCTCTTTGCTCTCGAGAGCCACGTGGACGAGGTGGCCGCCGCCCTCGGCGAGGATCCGCTGGAGTTCCGTCTGCGCAACCAGGCCACGCCGGGAGACAAAGCGGCGATCGTGGAGGCGCTCGGGGGGGCGGGCGAGATCGCGCAGGGCTCCCGCCTGGTCGAAGCCGCCCGCTTGGGCGCGGGGGCCATCGAGTGGGGCCGTCGTTGGAAGCCTTCCCCGGGGCCGGGGCCCCTGCGGCGCGGGATCGGCCTCGCCCTCGCCCGCCACGCCCCCTCCCGGTCCAGCGGGGAGCGCGGCGTCGCCGCGCTGAAGATGACCGAGGACGGCTCCTTTGCCCTGATCGTGGGCCCGGCCGCCCTGGGGGCGGGGGCGGAGAGGATCTATCGTGAGGCGGCCGCCCGCTGCTTGGGGGTGGCCGTCGAACGGGTCGTGCTCCAGGCGTCGGACACGGATGCCTCCCCCTTCGACCCGGGCGCGACCGCTCCCACCCCCCAGCCCACGGAACGAGCGGTGCAGCGGGTGGCGGAACTCTTGCTTGAGCAGATCCGCGCCACCGCGGCCCGCTTGCTGCGCCGGGACACCCGGGACCTCACGGTGGAGGACGGATGGGTGCGGGCCGGGGACGGAGCCGCAGCCAGCCTTGCCGAAGTCGCCCTCGCGGCCATCCGTCACGGCACCCCCGTGGGCGCGGAGGCCTTCCACTCCGTGGCCGACGCCCCCCCCGCGGGCGTCGCGGTCTTCGCGCAGGTGGAGGTCGACCTGGAGACGGGGCGGGTGCGGGTGCTGAAGCTGGTCGAAGCCCTGGACGTGGGGCCGGTGGAGCAGCCGCGCATCGTGGAGGCGCAGGTCGAAGGCGACACCCTCCGCGCGCTGGGCGAGGTTCTCCACGAGCAGGCGCCCACGGACCGGATGGGTGGCCGGACGTTCCGATCCCTCCGGGATCACCTGATCCTCACCGCTATCGACGCCCCCGAGATCGTCGTTCTGCTGGCGGGCTCCGGCCCCGCGTCCCCCCTGGGCGCGAAGGCCCTGGGCGGCCTGGCCGCCTGCGGCCCCGCCGCCGCCATCGCCAACGCCGTTGCCCATGCCACCGGCGCTCGAGTGCGCGAGCTTCCTCTCGCCCCCGCTAGGGTGGTGGCCGCAATTGATGGGATGGGGGCATGAACGGCCGCCACTGGAGTCCCACCCGAATGGATTGGCCCCCTCCCGCCCTGGCCCTGCGCCAGAGCCTGCGCAAGGGCTACGGGCTCGCCGGCCTGCGCGCCGATCTCATGGCAGGGATGGTGGTCGGTGTCGTGGCCCTGCCCCTTTCCATGGCCCTGGCCATCGCTGCCGGCGTCCCCCCCCAGCACGGGCTCTACACCGCCATCGTGGCCGGGGGGCTGATTGCCCTCCTCGGGGGGTCGCGGGTCCAGGTCTCGGGCCCCACCGCCGCCTTCGTGGTCATCCTTTCCCCGATCTCCCAACGCTTCGGCTTGGGAGGCCTGCTCCTCGCCACCCTCATGGCCGGCCTGCTCTTGATCGCGATGGGCGTGGCCCGCATGGGCCGACTGATCGAGTTCGTCCCCTACCCCGTCACGACCGGCTTCACCGCCGGCATCGCGGTCGTGATCGGGACGCTCCAGATCAAGGATTTGCTGGGCCTGACCGTTGAGGCGATGCCGGAACACTACCTGGACCGGCTGGAGGCGCTGGCTCTCGCCCTCCCCTCCACGCGGCTGGAAGATGTCCTGATCGCATCGCTGACCCTCGCCCTCCTCATCTGCTGGCCCCGGGTGACCACCAGGATCCCCGGCCCGCTGGTGGCCCTGGCCGTGGGCGCGGGGGCGGCCGCGCTCGCCGCGCGCTTCATTCCCGGCTTCGAGGTGGCGACGATCCAGAGCCGGTTCCACTACGTCCTGGACGGAGCTACCCTGCCCGGTATCCCGCGCACTCCCCCCCTCCCGGTTCTGCCCTGGAACATGCCCGGGCCCGACGGCCGGCCGCTCTTCATCTCCTTCCCCCTCATCCGCCTCCTCGCTCCCTCCGCCTTCGCTATCGCCCTGCTGGGGGCCATGGAGTCGCTTCTTTCCGCGGTGGTGGCGGACGGAATGACCGGCTTTAAGCACGACCCCGACGTGGAGCTTCTGGCCCAGGGGGTGGGCAACCTGGTGGTCCCGTTCTTCGGGGGGATCGCGGCCACGGGCGCCATCGCCCGCACCGCCACCAACGTCCGCTCCGGGGCCCGCTCCCCCCTCGCCGCTTTCTTCCACGCCCTGGTGGTGCTGGGCGCCGTCCTCGCCCTGGCCCCCCTGCTCGGCTACCTGCCCATGGCCTCCCTGGCCGCCCTCCTCCTCCTCGTGGCCTGGAACATGAGCGAGCGCGACCACTTCGTGCGCATGCTGCGGGTGGCCCCCCGCTCCGACGTGGCCGTACTCCTCATCTGCTTTGGCCTCACCGTCCTTTTCGACATGGTGGTCGCGGTCACGGTGGGAGTGGTGCTGGCCTCGCTGCTCTTCATGAAGCGCATGGCCGAAGTGTCGGGGGTGCGGCTGGTCGAAGAGCATCCCCTCACCCTGGACAAGCCCTTACCCAAGGGGGTCCTCATCTACGAGGTGGCGGGCCCGCTCTTCTTCGGGGCCGCCCACCAGGCCATGGCCGCGCTGAAGGAGGTCGATACGGGGGTGCGGGTGGTGATCCTGGATCTGCGCTCCGTGCCCGCCATGGACGCGACCGCCCTCGTGGGCCTGGAATCCGCCTTCGAGCGGCTCCACCGCGACCAGATCTTCGTGATTCTGGCCGGGGTCCAAACCCAGCCCCTGCGGGTCATGGCGCGGGCGGGATGGCGCGACCGCCATGGCCGGCTGGCCATCTATCGCTCGTTCGAGCGGGCCGTCGACGAGGCCCGCAAGGCGTTCGAATGACCCCGGACGACCTCGCCCGCATGCCCAAGGCCGAGCTGCACCTGCACCTCGAGGGAACCATCTCCGCGGACGCCCTTTGGGCCATGGCGGAGCGCAACCACGTAGCCCTGCCTGTGGGAACGCGAGGGGAGCTGAAGGCGCTCTACTCCTTTGAGAGCTTCGAGAAGTTCATAGCGCTCTGGCTGGCCATGTGCGCGTGCCTCAAGACCGCCGCCGACTACGAGCTCATGGTGGACGGCTTCCTGGGCGAGTGTGGCCGCCAGAACATCCGCTACGTGGAGGCCCATTTCACCCCCTACAACCACGAGATTTACGGTTTCGGGGCCCGGCGCGCGCTCACGGTCGTTACCCGGCGGCTTGAGGCGTCGGAGCAGGCGGGAGGCCCGGTGGTCCGCCTCATCACCGACATCCCCAGTGAGTCCGCTCCCGCGAGCGGCCTCTTTACGGCCAGCCTCCTGGAGGAGGAGGCCAACCCGCTGGTGGTCGCCCTGGGCTTGGGCGGACCCGAAGCCGGCTTCCCCCGCGCCGCCATGGCCCCCTACTTCGAACGAGCCCGGGCCGCCGGCTACCCCGCGGTGGCCCACGCGGGCGAAACGGGGGGGGCGGAGCATGTGCGCCAGGCGGTGCTGGACCTGAAGGCGCGACGGGTGCAGCACGGCGTGCGGGCGGTGGAGGACGAGGCCGTCCTCCGGCTCCTGGCCGAACGCGGGATCTGCTGTGATGTCGCCCTCACCAGCAACGAGTGCCTGGGGGTCGTATCCGCGGTCCGGGCGCATCCCCTTCGCCGGATGATGGCGGCGGGCGTTCCCGTGACCCTCTCCACCGACGATCCGCCGTTCTTCGACACGGACTTGAACCGAGAGTATGAGCGGGCCCACCGCGAACTGGGCTTGAGTCCGGCCGAGCTCTGGGAGCTGAACCTGAACGGCCTCCGCTACGGCCTGGCGGAGACGGGGACGCGCCGGCGGTTGTTCCGGGAGTTCCAGGAGGCGGGACGGAGCCTGGGGTTCTAGGCCCGCGACGGCTCGCCCCCTGCCGGTGCGCGACCCGGTGGAACCCCTCCGCGGGGGCAGGTCCGAGGTTGTATACTCCGGCCCGGCAACCAACGGCCAGACCTGCGACCCTGGGTTCCTCTCCCCTCGGAGGTGTCTCGTGAAAGCGCTCTCCCGCCTGGTTCTGACCATCCTCCTCTTTCTGCCCCCCGGACTGAGCGCCCAGACCTCGCCCTTCTTGCCGGATCCCCTCTACTACCACCTCGTGAACGAGATCTCCGGGGACCGGTCCTTCGAGAACGTGCGCCACCTGACCCACTATCACAAGACGGCGGGGAGCCAGGACTTCTTTGCCGCCACGGAGTGGATCCGGGGCGCAGCCGAGGCGGGGGGCCTGGAGGAAGTGAAGCTCATTCGCCAGCCCTGGGAGGGCCACGGCTGGTCCTGCCGCTTCGGCCAGGCGTGGCTGGTCGAGCCCGAGTTCAAGCTCGCATCCTACGGAGACGTCGCCATGTCGATCGCCGATGACAGCCGCACCACCCACCTCACGGCCGAGCTCGTGGACGTGGGGGCGGGGGTGACGGAGGCGGATTATCAGGGCAAGGAGGTGAAGGGCAAGGTCGTGCTGGCCTCGGGGGTGGTGTCCACGGTCACCCGGGAGGCGGTCTGGAAGCGGGGCGCGCTGGGCATCCTGTCCGCCATGACGAACCGACCGGAGGCCTTCGACGCCCCCGACCAGGTGGCATGGGGGCACATGCCCTACGCCGCCGGGGAGGAGGACGGGGTCAAGGAGGGCACGCCCGGCACCTTCGCGGTCATGATCTCCCCCCGCCGGGGCCGCTGGATTCAGCGGCAGATGGCGGCGGGGGCCAAACCCCTCCGGGTGAAGATCGACATCGAAGCCAGCTACCCCGATAAGCAGGAGCAGGCCATGGTCGAGGGTTGGATCCGGGGGAGCGAGATCCACGATCAGCAGATCGTCTTCACCGCCCACATCCAGGAGACGACCTCGGCCAACGACGACGGCAGCGGCTGCGCCAACATGCTGGAGATCGGCCGCGCCCTCGCCCGCCTCATCAAGGAGGGGAAGATCCCCCGGCCTCGCCGCGACCTCCGTTTCTGGTGGGTCACGGAGCTGAGCAGCGAGCCCCGCTACTTCCGGGACAACCCCAAGGAGCCGCGGCGGATCCTCATCGACCTGAACCAAGACATGGTGGGGGCCCGCCAGAGCTGGGGCGGCCGCGTGCAGTACGCCTCACGCCTGCCCTGGAGCCTGCCCCATCCCCTGGAGGACGTGCTCGAGAGCGTGCTCACCACCATCCGGGACGGGAACACCTCCTTCCTGGCCCTGCGGGGGACGAAGATGCCCACCCCCTTCAGCCGCGAGATCACCGCGGTGAAGGGCTCGCGAGAGCCCTTCCAGGCCGGCATGGTCCCCTACTACGACTCCACCGACCACCACGCCTTCACCCCTGCCCGCGTGGGGGTCCCGGCCAGCAGCCTCACCAACTGGCCCGACGAGTTCATCCACAGTACCGCGGACGACCTCGAGAACATTGACCCCACCCAGCTGGGACGGAACGCAGTGGTGGTGGCGGCAGTAGCGCTCTACTTTGCGAACGTGGGGGACGAGGACGCTCCCGCCCTGGTCGCCTACGCGGCGGCCCGGGGCCGGGCCCGCATCGCGGGGGACGTGGCCACCGCCCTCGCCCATATCGCGGAAGCAGCGCCCGGCGCGCGCGAGGCCGCCTTCCGGGAGGCCCGCAGCCTGGTCCGCGAGTCCTACCGGCGGGAAACGTCGGCTCTGGCCTCGGCCCGCCGCCTGGGGCCCCGGGGGCGGACGGCCGAATATGTGGCCTCGGCCAGCGGCCAACTCGAGTCCGCGCTGGGTGCCGAGTACGCGGGCTTGGAGCGCGCCTACACGGCGATGACGGGCAAGACCCCCCCCAACGTGGACCTGAGCCGGGACGAACGCGCCATGGCGGCCAAGGTCTTCGTGCCGGAGGCGGATTTCGGGGCCCAAGAGGATGCCCTCCAGAAGGTGAAACCGGTGGAGGGTCTCCATCCCCTGATGAGCTTCGAGGTCTACAACTTCGCGGACGGCCGCCGCAACGCCTACGAGGTGTACGAGGCGGTGGCCGCGGAGGCCCTGGCCGCGGGCGAGTGGTACTACGGCTCGGTGCGGGCGGCCGACGTGCTGGAGACCCTGGAGCGGGCGGCCCGGGCGGGCGCCTTCTCCGTGAAGGCCGCCAAGTAGAGGTGGGAAGCGTCCCCCCTCTGGGCTAGAGTGGGGCGGGAACGAGGAGGTGAAATCGTGAGCTGCGTCCGACTAATCCCCGTGGCCGTTGTGTTGGCCTTGGCCGCCCAGCTGCGGGCCGCCGAGGACAAGCCGGTAGCCGGGTCCCCGCCCTCGGCGGCGGCGATTGCCGACCGGGTCATGCATGCCCTTGGCGGGCCCGAGGCCTGGAACGACACGCGGTACCTCCGCTTCGAGTTCGCGGTGGACCGCGAGGGCAAGACGGTGGTCTCCCGCTCCCACACCTGGGACAAGTGGACGGGGCGGTATCGGCTGGAGGCCAAGACCAAGGAGGGCGACCCTTACACCGTCCTCGTGAACGTCAACACCAGGGAGGGTTCGGCCTGGTTGAAGGGCAAGCGACTCACGGGCGAGGAGGAGAAGAAGTACCTGGAGCAAGCCTACGCCACTTGGGTGAACGACACCTATTGGCTGCTCATGCCCTACAAGATGCGGGATCCCGGCGTGATCCTGACCCTGGACGGGGCGGAGAAGAAGGGAAACGACACCTGGGACAAGGTGGTTCTCACGTTTGACGGAGTGGGCCTGACCCCCAAGGACAAGTACTGGGTCTACGTGAACCGCGACACCGGCCTCGTGGACAAATGGGAGTACATCCTCAAGGGGGGCCCCGGCCCCGCCACCCCGTTCCTTTGGAAGGGCTGGGTCCGCTACGGTAAGGTCCTCCTCGCCAACGATCGCGTGAACCCAAAGGACGGCACCCGCATCTACTTCCCCGTGCTGGAAGCCCCGTCAACGGTGCCGGACACCACGTTCACGTCACCCGAGCCCGCTCCCGCGAAGTGATGGCCCGCGGTCTCCCGGCCCGGGCCTGACGGCCTGTCGAGCGTCACCGCCTTCGCGGGCTCCGCTCGTTTCAACCCATGGCCCGCGTCGACGGGCCGTCTCCCGGCACCCCTAGGCCGTGGCGGCGCCCCCGGCCACGAAGATCTGTGCCCCCACGAGCGCAGATGCGCCCCGCAGCCGTGGATGCTCGTGAGCGGCGACGGGCACAATCTCGACGTCGGCCGCGCTCTCCAGCAGGGCTCTCTGCGCGAGCCCCCGGCGCACGTCCGCCTTCATGAGGTCCCAGGCGGCCATGATTTCGCCACCTATGTAGATCCGTTCCGGATCGAAGGCGTTCACGATCGAGGCCAGCCCCAGGCCAAGGTAGTGAGCCGTAGACGCGAGCGCGGATACCGCCTTCGCATCACCCTCCTCAACCCGGGCCATGAAGTCCCCGATGCTGAGCTGTGCGACCTCGGAGGACACGGGTTGCCCGGGTCGGATCGGGGTCCCCAGGTACCGGGACAGGGTGGCCAGATTGGAGACGTAGGCCTCCCAGCAGCCGACCGCCCCGCAGGCACAGGGCGGGCCGCCGAGGTCGAGGGGCAGGTGCCCGAACTCTCCCGCGATGTTGTGACGCCCGCGCAGGACATCGCCCGCGATCAGGAGCCCGACGCCCAGGCCGTCGGAGACGCTCACAAACGCGAGATCCCCGGGCGGTGCCTCGCCATGAAGGCTCCACATCTGAGCAAAGACGCAGGCGCGGGCCGCGTTCTCCAACTCCACCGGCAACCCGAGGGCAGCGGAGAGAAGACGCTTTAGGGGCACGTTTCGCCAACCGAGGGCGGGCGCGCGAAGAACGATGTTGCCCGGCCGATCGAGCATGCCCGGGAAGGCAATGCCCACGCCGTGGCATTGCCCCGCCTCGTTGTGGTCGGCAACCAAACGCCGCACCTCGCCGGCGAGGTGGGACGCAAATGACTTCGGGTCGGCATCGGTAACGAAGCTGCGGATGGGCGACAGCTCGTTACCGACGAGATCCGTGATGACCAAGAACGTTCGGGTGACGCGAACGTCCACCGCCACCGACCAGCGACCACGCGAATCAAGATGAAGGAGGGTTGGCTTGCGGCCGCGATCCGCGTCCCCGGGCCCACCTTCGCGCACCAGACCGTCCGAGATGAGACCGTTCACGATGCGCCCGATCGCGCCGCGTTGCATGCGGAGCCGGCGGGCGAGTTCGGCCCGCGAGATCGGCTGATACGCGCGGAGCAAGTTGAGCACGACCTGGCGGTTGATGGCCCGGTGTGTCCCCCGCGTGGCGATGGCCAGGAGCTTGGGGTGCAATTTTCGCAACGCTCTGGTAATCCCTCTTCTTGCACCTAGTCGGCGCAAACACTTGACAGCTAGCGCACCGTGGCCCCGACCAGAAGCCACGCATTTACCCTATGTTACAGCACCCTCTGTGCTTTTCTACTCCCTCCGCATAAAGTTTGTTGACATCCTGAGGCCTTTTGCATACTTTAGGTCCAAAATCGCGTTCCGAGGATCCCCGGTTTGCGACCGTCCTGCGGTCGCGTTGACCATGTTTCCCCGTCGAGGAGGCATCCCATGAGTGGAGCGATCAGGCCGTTGAATTGGATCTTGGCCTCCCGGCGCGGATGGGGCGTGGCCTTGGGGTTGTTGCTTGCGCCCGCAGCGTGGGCGCAAGGCACGAGCGGCCGGATTTCGGGCAGGGTTGCCGACAGCTCGGGCGGGGTGCTGCCCGGTGTCACCTTGACGGCCACGGAGACCGGACAGCACTTCATGAGGACCGCGACCACCGACGCGCGGGGCGACTACGTCCTCGTGAGCCTGCCCCTCGGCATCTACTCGGTGACCGCGGAACTGAGCGGATTCCGGAAGGTCAACAAGACGGGCTACGTGCTCGTCGCCGACGGACGACTCACGGTGGACTTCAACCTCGAGGTGGGGGGAGTGACGGAGGCGCTCGAGGTGAGGGCGCCCGGGGAAACCGTGAACACGGTCTCGGGGGAGATCGCGAGGGTCGTGGACCGGGAGCAGGTCCAGGATCTGGCCCTGAACGGCCGCAACTACATGCAGCTCGCCACGTTGATCCCGGGCTCGCCCGTCCTCGATACGAACGCCCTCAACATCATGGTGGGCCTCGGCATCAACACCTCGATCAACGGAAGCCGCGGCAACTCCAGCCTGCTTCTGGTCGATGGCGGCTTCAACATGGACTCCGGCTCCAACAACAGCCAGATCAGCAACGTCGGCCTAGACTTCATCGACCAGGTCTCGATCAAGACCGCGAATTTCTCGGCGGAATACGGCCGAAACTCCGGGGCCGCGATCAACGTCATCACGAAGAGCGGCAGCAACCAATTCCACGGCAGCGCGTACGAGTACGGCCGCAACGACCACCTCGATGCCAACGACTTCTTCAACGACGCAAAGGGCGTTTCCAAGGCCAAGCTTCGCTATAACGATTTCGGCTGGAGTCTGGGCGGCCCGATCAAGAACGACAAGCTCTTCTTCTACGCGGGAGAGGAATGGAAGAAGATCAGCCGCCTTTCCACATTCCCGCTCGGCACGCTGCCCACGAGCGCCATGGAAGGGGGTGACTTCAGCGCGCTCCCGACGCCCATCCGCGACCCGCTCACGGGCCAACCCTTCCCCGGGAACATCATCCCCGCGAATAGGATTACGCCCGATGGGCGAGCCATCGCCGCGGTCTACGCCGGTGCGGAGCAGGTGGCGCGCTCCTTCACAGACCGTGCCGTCCCCAACAACGCCTTCTTCCAGGGCGACAACCCGTTTGACTTCCGGCAGGACCTCATCCGGCTGGACCTGCAGCAATCGCAAACCCAGCGCTTCACCCTGCGGATCCTTCTCGATGACTACGACACCGTGGATCCGACGGGCACCTTCATCACCTCGGCGATTCCCACGGTGCCAAACGACCGCAAGCGGCCGGGGAGAAACATACAGCTCGGACACACATGGACCATCCACTCCAACCTCATCAACGAGTTCAAGGCTAACACCTCCTGGAACAGCCAGCGCGTACCCCCCATCGGCGACGCCTGGAAGCGCGATACCTACGGTTTCACATACCCTCAGATCTTCTCCGGTGGCGGGCCGTACAAGAACAGCATTCCGGACACCACCGTCAGCGGCTACGCGAGCTTCTTCGGCGCCGCTCGCTCCCTGATATCTCCCACCACGGACATCCAGCTCAGCGACAACCTGAGCTGGATCAAGGGCGCGCACACCCTCAAGACCGGTGCCCTCGTGATCCGCGACCGGAAGGACCAAAATGGGCGCTCTCTCTACGCCGGTTCGCTCGCCTTCAACCCGTCCGGAAACCCCAACTCCACCGGCAACGCCTTCGCGGACGCGCTTCTCGGCAACTTCCGCACCTACTCCGAGTCGCAGCTCGACCCGGTCGGGTTTTTCCGTTTCTGGCAGGCGGAGGGCTTCGTCTCCGACGACTGGCGCGTCTCGCGCAGGTTGAGCTTGGAGATGGGCGTGCGCTACACGTGGCATCAGCCCATGTACACCCAGGCCAACAACATGGCGAGCTTCGATCCCGCGCTCTACGACCCGAGCCAAGCCGTCACCGTGAACCGCAAGGGAACCCTCGTTCCCGGCTCCGGCAACCCTTTCGATGGAATGATCCGGGCGGGAAACGGGGTTCCGGCCAGCGAGCTCTCCCGCGTCCCCGTCGGCAACAGCCCCACCGTTCTGGCCGTGCCCGCGGGCGCCCCTCGCGGCTTCTATCAGACCCAGAACCTGTTCGCACCGCGCTTCAGCTTCGCGTGGACCCCGACTGACGACGGCAGGACCGCGATACGCGGGGGGGTCGGACTCTTCTACGACCGGCCGGAGGGAAACCTTCTCTTCGGGGGGGGCGCCAACGGAACGCTCAATGACCCCCCCTACAACTTGAGCGCCCAGTACGAGAATGGAAACCTGGCCGCGCCCGGGGGCGGGAGCGTCCCCGCGCCCGCGCCCCTCGGCGCCATTGCCGCCGTCGACCCCAACCTGAGTGTGCCCCGCGAGTGGAACTGGAGCATCAGCTTCCAGCGGGAGCTCCCCTGGGGCGTCTTCGGCGAGATCGGCTACATCGGGAGCAAGGGCCAGAACCTCCTCCGCGAACCCGACATCAATCTCCCCTCCTTAGACAGTCTCGCCGCCAACGCGGCGTTGCCGGCCGCCCAGCGGGCCAACATGAACTTCCTGCGCCCCTACAAGGGCTACTCGCAGATCTTCCAGCGCGTCTCGGACGCGAGCTCGAGCTACAACGCGATGCAGCTGTATCTGGCCAAGCGCCTGGGCAGCCTCCGTTGGACGGTGAGCTATACGCTCTCCCGCGCCCGTGACAACGCCAGCTCGAACACCGCGGGCACGGGCGCCACGGAGACGATCGACTTCGCCTTGAGTCGAGACTACAACTACGGACCCAGCGACTTCGACCGGCCACACATCGTCGTGGCTACCTGGACCTGGAAGCTTCCCTTCTTCAAGGAAGAGAAGGGCCTGGGCGCTGTCCTGGGCGGCTGGGAGGTGAGCGGCATCGCCCGCTACCAGTCGGGGGCGCCCCTCACCGTCACCGGAAACACGGTCATCGGGAACCGGCGCGCAGACTACATAGGCGGAGACCCCTATCTCTCCGGTTCCAACGGGTCGAAGACGCCGGGTACCCTTTACTGGCTCAACCCCGCGGCCTTCGCTCCCGCGCCGGACGGCCGGCTGGGCAACACCACGCGCGGCCAGTTCAGGGGGCCGAGCTACAAGACCATCGACCTGTCCTTCCGCAAGGGACTCCCCCTCAAGGGGGACGTGCGGCTCGCCATCCAGGCCGACTTGTTCAACGTCCTCAACCAGACGAGCTTCACGACCGGAACTGCGGCGTCGGTGACGACGAACCTGGCCGCGGGTGGCTTTGGGACGCTCAACCAAGCGGCGCCGCCGCGCAACGTTCAACTCGGGGCAAGGCTCACCTTCTGATCATGCTCTGACGGGCGTCGATGCCGGGGCGGGAGGAAACGCCTTGAAGTCGACGGGGCGTATTCGGCTATTGCGGCCTCGCTCTGAGCGCGCGTGTAGATCGGGCCCATTTCCTGATCCCGATAGCGGATCGCCGGTCGACGGGCTCACCGACAACGTCTGTTGTTGACAGCCCGTGCCCTGCAACCTATCATCGCCTCCGGCTCCCTCAAGCGAGAAAAGAGTGTTTGCCCGACAGGCCAACCCAGGCGGTCAGAGCCGGGAACAGTTTGGCTCGGGTCAACCGTGAGGTCACGGAGGTGATCATGTTGCGAAGGTCATTCGCGGCCGCAAGCGTTTTCGTCTGTATCGTCGTCCTCGGCGTGGGGACATCCTCGCGCTCGGTAACGCGGGCCGCGGAGCCGGCGGGCCCGGAGTGGTCCGTGAATGCCACCGCCATCGAGGCCTGCAGTTGCCCCATGTTCTGCCAGTGCTACTTCAACACCAAGCCCGCCGGCCATCACGAGCACGCGGGGGCGGGAGAGCATTTCTGCCGCGCCAACCTCGCCTACAAGGTCAACAAGGGCCGCTACGGCACTGTGAACCTGGACGGCGTGAAGTTCTGGGTGGCGAGCGATCTGGGCGGCGATTTCGAGAAGGGGATGGACTGGGCCGTCCTCTACTTCGACAAGGCCATGACCAAGGAACAGCGCGACGCGGTGGGAGCGGTAATGGGGCACGTGTTCCCCGTGAAGTGGCGTTCCTTCACCACCGCCGAAGCCAACATCGACACCTGGGTGTTCAACAAGGACGAGGCCCACGCCGCCATGGATGGCGGGAAGACGGCCGAAGTCCGGCTCAAGCGCTTCCCCGGCAACACCGCGGAGCCCGTGCTGATCAAGAACCTCAAGTACTGGGGCGTCCCCCGCAACGACGGCTTCGTCCTCATGCCCAACGAGGTGGAAGCTTATCGGGTGGGACCCAACGCCTTCGAGTTCAAGGGCACCAACGGTTTCATGATCACCTGGGACATCAACTCCAAGGACGTCGCCCCCGCGCCCGCGAAGAACTGACGGCGTTCCCCTCCAGAATCGGGCCGCACGGTCGCTTGGCCGTGCGGCCTCCTCACTCGGCGGGAAGCTGCCGGAAGAGCTCCAGGGCAGCCAGAAGATCCACGTTGCCACCGCTGAGGATGGCCCCCACCCGCTTGCCCGCCACCGTCACTCTCCCCCGGTAGGCCGCGGCCAGGCCCAGGGCCCCCGTGGGCTCGACCACGAGCTTCATCCTCTCCCATAGAAAGCGCATGGTGCGGACCAGGTCGTCGTCGGAGACGGTGACCATGTCGTCGACGTGCTGCCGCACGAGCGGAAAGGTGAGCGCCCCCAGGGAGGGGGTGCGCGCCCCGTCCGCGATGGTGCGGGGATTGTGGACAGTCTGGAGCTCCCCCGTCCGGAAGGAGCGGGTGGCATCGTCGGCTAGCTCCGGCTCCACTCCCAAAACCCGTCCCCCGGGAGAGAGACGGCGCATGGCCAGGGCGCAACCGGAGAGCAGCCCGCCCCCGCCGCAGGGCACGAGGAGGAGGTCGAGGGGCCCCGTGTCCTCCAGCAGCTCCTGCGCGGCCGTGCCCTGGCCCGCGATCACATCGGGGTGGTCGTAGGGCGGGATCAGCACGGGGTCGGTCTCCGCCTGCAGCCGGCGCGCGACCTCCTCCCGCTTCTCGGTGGCGGGGTCGTAGGGGACGATCCGCGCCCCGTAGCCCTCGGTCGCCCGGCGCTTGGCCGCGGGGGCGTCCCGGGGCATGACGATCGTGGCCGCCGCCCCCAGCAGCCGGCTGGCCAGGGCGATGGCCTGGGCGTGGTTACCCGAGGAGTAGGTGAGAACTCCCCGCTGCCTCTCGCCCGGAGAGAGCCGCGAGATCGCATGGTAGGCCCCGCGGAACTTGAAGGCCCCCGCCCGCTGGAGGTTCTCGCACTTCAAGAAAACCTGTGCCCCGAGCTCGTGGTCCAGGGTCCGCGAGGTCATGACCGGAGTCCGGGAGGCCACCCCCTGCAGGCGGCGCGACGCCGCCGCCACCTCCTCGTAGGTGACGCTTCCGACCATCCCGACCATTGGAGCTGCGATGCTAGCAGACTGGGCGCGTCCGGCGCCATGGATCGGTCATAATCAGGGCTTGGCTGGAGTCTCCCCCACGGGCCCGCTCGCCTTCCTCCTCCACCACCCCCTGGCCGTGCTCTCGGCGGCGGTGTTGGCGGACCAGCTCGGCCTGCCCCTCCCCACGGGGCCGCTCCTCCTTGCCGCAGGGGCGCTCGCGGGGCAGGGCCGACTGGACATCGCTTCCGCGCTGAGCGTCTGCGTCGTCGCCTCCGTGCTCGGCGAGCTCGCTTGGTACGAGGCAGGGCGCCGCCGGGGGAGCTCGATTCTCAGCCTGCTCTGCCGCATCTCCTTGGAGCCCGACTCTTGCGTGCGCCGGACGGAGGATGTTTTCATCCGCCACGGCGCGCGCACCCTGCTCGTGGCCAAGTTCGTTCCCGGCCTCGCCACCGTGGCCCCGCCCCTCGCCGGCGTCATCGGCATGCGCCTTTCCCGATTCGTCCCCTGGGCGGGGGCGGGAGCCCTGATCTGGGCCGCGACCTACTTCTTCCTCGGCTTCATCTTCAGCGACCAGCTGGAGGATGTGGCTCGGCACGCGGCCACCCTGGGCGCCTTCTTCGTCGCCGCTTTCGTCGCGTGGCTGGCCTGGAAGTACGCCCAGCGGCAGCGCTTCCTCCGCGACCTGCGGATGGCCCGCATCAGCCCCCAGGATCTCCACCTCAAGCTGGGTGCGGGGGAGGAGATCGTGGTCGTGGACCTGCGGGGCGCCCTCGACTTCGCGGCCGACCCGAGTGTGATCCCGGGGGCGCTGCGGGTGTCCGCGGAGGAGCTCGCGGAGCGGCACGACTTGATCCCCCGCGACCGGGAGATCGTCCTCTACTGCACGTGACCGAACGAGGCCACGAGTGCCCGGGTGGCACTGCTCTTGAGGGCGCGCGGGATCACGAGGGTGCGACCCCTGGCCGGTGGGTTGAGCGCCTGGCGAGGCCTCGGGCTGCCCGTGGAGACGCGCGAGAACCCGGGGGAGTCCTCAGAACCTCCCCTGCGTTGACAGGGAGGGCACCCGGGCATACCGTGCCGCCGGCATGAACTTCCCGGTCTGGGATCTGCCTCTGCTGGGGGGCGGCGTTCTCATCGGTTTGATCGCCATCCTCCACGTCTTCGTCTCCCATTTCGCGGTGGGGGGGGGACTGTTCCTTGTCCTGACCGAGGCCCGGGCCTACCGCCGAAACGATCCCGCCCTCCTGGCCTACCTGAAGCGGCACTCTCTCTTCTTCGTGCTGGTGGTGCTCGTCTTCGGGGCCGTGAGCGGGGCCGGCATCTGGTGGACCATCGGTCTCGTCCACCCCACCGCCACCTCTACCCTGATCCACGTCTTTGTTTGGGCCTGGGCCATCGAGTGGGTCTTCTTCTTCGTGGAGATCGCGGCGGCTTTCGTCTACTACTACGGCTGGGAGCGGCTGGACCGGCAGACCCACCTCACCGTGGGGTGGATCTACTTTGGGGCGGCCTGGCTCAGCCTGGCCGCGATCAACGGGATCCTGACCTTCATGCTCACCCCGGGGGAATGGCTGAGCAGCCACCGCTTCGTGGACGCCTACTTCAACCCCACCATGCTTCCCTCGCTGCTCATCCGCACCGCGGTGGCGGTGGCCCTGGCCGGCCTCTACGCGCTGCTCACCGCCTCCACCATCGAGGACCATCACCTCCGCCAAGGGGTCACCCGTGAGGCGGCGGGCTGGGTGCTCGCGGGCTGCCTGCCCATCCCCCTCCTGGGTCTGTGGTACATCGGCCAGATCCCGCCCCTGGCCCGCGAGATCTCCATGGGCGGCGCTCCCGCGGTGGCGATCTTCGCCGCCCTCTCCGTGGCCCTCTCCGTTGGCGTGGTACTTCTCACGTTTTTTGGCCCCTTCCGCCGACCGGAGGAGACGGGGGTGGTGCTGGTGGCAGTGATCGCCTTCCTGGGTCTGGCCGTGACGGGGGTGACGGAGTGGGTGCGGGAGGCGGTGCGCAAGCCCTACATCATCTACGGCTACATGTACTCCAATGCGGTGCGGGTCGGGGAGGAGGGGCGTTTGGGGCAGCGGGGAGTGCTCGCCACCGCCAAATGGGTCTCTTCCCACGACGTGAACGACCCCGATTGGCGCCGGACCGGCTACGAGATCTTCCGTGTGGAGTGCCGGAGCTGCCACACCATCGAGGGCTACAACGGGATCCGCATCATGGTGAAGGGCTGGCGGGAGGACTTCATCGAATACCAGCTCCGCCACCTCAACGAACTCAAGGGCTTCATGCCGCCCTTCACGGGGACGGACGAGGAGCGGCATTTGCTCGCCCGTTGGCTGGCCGGGCTCACCGGTGAGAAGCCGTTAGGCCCCCCCTTTCTCAAGGCCGCGGCTCCCCGAGGGGAAGAGACCCGCCCTTGAGCCCAATCCTGCCCGACCCCGACCCCCTCGGCCTCCCCGCCCCCGCCTGGGTCCTCAAGACCCTGCTCGTCGCGACGTTCGCGCTCCACCTCCTGCCCATGAACCTGATCGTGGGCGGCGCCTTCGTGGCCGCCTGGGCGGCCTTCAAGGGCCGGGCCGGCGGAGCGGGGGCCCTCCCCTGGCGGTTGCTCACGGGAGATCTGGCTCGGCTCCTCCCCCCCGCCACCGCCTTCACGATCACCACCGGCATCGCGCCCCTGCTCTTCCTCCAGGTTCTCTACGGCCAGCTCTTCTTCACCTCCTCGGTGCTCATGGCCTGGAGCTGGCTGGCCGTGATCGGCCTCCTCCTCGTCGGCTACTACAGCACCTACGGCTTCTCCCTCGGCCGAGGGTCGGGCCCGAGCCCCGGGCTCGCCCTCTTGAGCGCGGGCGCATTCTCCGTGATCGCCCTGATCTTCACCAACAACATGACCTTGATGCTGAGGCCCGAGATCTGGGCGGCGCTCTACGCGGGGGACGAGCGGGGCCTGCACCTCAATCTGGCCGACCCCGTCCTCTGGCCCCGCTTCCTCCATTTCTGGATTGCATCCTTCGCCCTGACCGGCCTGGCGGTGGCCCTTCTCGGACGCGGGCGCGAGAAGCGCGACCCGGAAACCGGGGGCTGGATGAAGCGGTTCGGCCTCCGCCTCTTCTCCCTGGCCACGCTCGTCCAACTCGCTTCCGGCCTCTGGCTCCTGCTCTCCCTGCCCGGGCCCGTCCGCACCCTCTTCCTGGGGGGCGACCCCGCCGACGCCGCCCTCCTCTGGGGGTCGGTTGCGCTGGCCCTCCTGTCCCTGGCCGTGGTTGGCCGTCACCTGCTCGCGGGCATGGGCCTGGTGGGGGCGGCCCTGACGGGGATGGCGATCGTCCGGCATCGCGTGCGCGAGGCTTCGCTGGCCCCTCATTTTTCGGCGGGGAGGCTGCGGGTCGAAGCCCAGACGGCCCCCTTTGTCCTCTTCCTGGTCCTGTTCCTGGCCGGGATCGCGGTGGTGGCGTGGATGGTGGGACGGCTGGCGCGGGCGGCGGGGCCAAAAGGCGCCGGCTGAGGCCAGGTTAGAATCACCCACCATGGAAATCCCGCCCGAGGTCTCTGCCTTCTACGGGCAGGGCACGGAGGCGGGGCGGCTCGACCAGGAGTTCCGGCTCGAGCAGGCCCGCACCCGGGAGCTTCTCACCCGCTATCTGCCGCCCGCCCCCGCGGTGATCCTGGACGTGGGGGGCGCGGCCGGGGCTTACGCGCTCTGGTTGGCCGGGCAGGGCTATGAGGTCCACCTCGTAGACCCCGTGCCCCTCCACGTGGAGCAGGCGCAGCGGGCCTCCACCGCCCAGTCGGCCCCGCTGGCCAGCGTGAGGCGGGGAGAGGCGCGCTCCCTGGAGCGAGCCCGCGCCAGCGTGGACGTGGTCCTGCTTCTGGGGCCGCTCTACCACCTTCTGCGGCGCGCCGAGCGACTGGCCGCTCTCCGCGAGGCCCGACGGGTCTTGCGGCCGGGCGGCCTCCTCTTCGCGGCCGCCATCTCCCGCTTCGCCTCTCTCCTCGATGGCCTCCGGGGAGCGCTCTTCGCGGACCCCGACTTCCAGCGGATCGTGGAGCAGGATCTCGTCGACGGCCAGCATCGCAACCCCACGGACCGGCCGCAGTACTTCACGAGCGCCTTCTTCCACCGGCCGGAGGAGCTGCGGAGCGAGGTCCGCGCAGGGGGACTCATCGTAGACGACCTCGTCGCCCTCGAGGGGCCCGGAGCCTTCCTCCACGACCTCGACCTCCTTTGGGCCGATCCCCGGCGGCGGGACACCCTGCTCCGCTTCGTGCGCGCGGTAGAGCGTGAGCCTTCCCTGATCGGGCTCGGCCCCCATCTGCTGGCGGTAGCCCACCGACCGCGCGCCTCCGGATCCGCTTCCCGGCCGGGAGCCAGGCGACGACCCGACGCCCCTCGGAAGCGACGGACGCCTTAGCCCCTCTCCGCCCGCCGGAAAGCGTGAGGCCGAAGCGCGCCCGAGCTAGCTCACCGGCCCGCGGCAGCCCCTTCGAGGACGTGATCGTGTGGACGGCGAAGAAGCGTCCGCTCGACGGCGCGAGGAGCCCTCACGTGTCCCCGGGGGAAAAGCCTTCAGACCTCTTCCCTCCAGCCCGTCGAGCAAAGAACCCGGCGTTCGATCAGGGGCTTCTCTCAGCCTCCCCCGAAGAGGGCGAAGACATCCGCGCGCAGAGCGGAGAGTGCGTCGCCGCTGAAGCGGTCGGCTTCCTCCTCGGCCCCTCCCCGGAAGGCGCCCACCATGGATCCGGCGGAGCCCCCCAGCCAGCGTAGGATCCAGCTCTCCTTGACCTCGAGCCGGTACTCGAACGAGAGAACGCTGGGCGACCCGTCGCGAAGGGCGAAGGCGAGGAGGGCTCCTTCTCCGCTGAAGGGGTGACGCAGGGGCGATCGGATGAGGGGCTCGACCAAAAGGGGCAGCTGCCAATCCGGTGGCTGCCGGAAGCGGGCGGCAAAGCCTTTCTCGTGGGGCTCGCGGACGAGGGTCACTTCCGTTTCCAGGCTTCGGAAGCCTAGGCGAAAAAAACCGGGCTTGAGCGAATAGTCGATTCGGAGGTGGAGAGTCTCGGGCAGCCTGCGCGGTGGCCCTTCGAGGGAAGCCAGATCACCGTCGTGAATGCGAGCGCGCAGGGTGAAGCGCCCGTCCGCTCCTTCGATTTCCCAGAAGCGCTCGCCCGCGGCGGCGGACGCGACCGCACGCAATCGCATGGGGAGAGTGAACCGCTCCAAGAACGCCGCATAGTGGGGGAAGTCCGCCCGAATCCTCGGGGGGGAAAGCTGGAACCCGATTGTGACCGCGGCGCCCCCGGAGGCAGCGGGGGCGAGGGTCAAGGTCTCCAGCGAGAATAGCCGCCCGAGGGCCAGCGTCGTCCGGGGCAAGGCCTGCCGCGCCTGGGCCCCCCCCTCCGCGCCGCTCAGGCCCTCCGACCCCCTGAAGAGGACGGTGAGCACGCTGGCCAAGCCCTGGGCCCGCACATCGCCCACCGCCAGCTCTTCCCGCAACCACCACTCGAACTGGCCTTCTCCTACCTTGCGCAGCCGGAGGCGGCCCCGGTAGTCTCCCGGCTGCTCGGGGCTGGGAGCGATGGCGCGCACGCCAAGCCGATACCGCCCGCCCCGGCGGCCTCCCAGAAAGTCGACCGCGCGCGTGTCCCCGCCGCCCCCCAGCCAGGCGGTTCCGTCATCAAAGACCAGGGAGGGGACAAAGGCGGCCCGCAACAGCTTGGGCCGAAGGGCCGCGAAAGCCGGCTCCAGCTCCAGGGGACCGAAACGCGAAGCCAAGGCCCCGAGGAGGAGGTCGCCCTCCGCCTGGGCCTCGAGGGGGCTCGGGGCCAGGGCGCGGGCCGCGTCGCCGCACCCCACGGTCGGGCCGAGCCCCAGAACGCCCCCGAGCAGGATCAGGGGCCAGGGGAGCCGACCGCCCCCCGGCCCCCGCGCGGTCGCCGCCGGATCGGGACCAGCCACTCGCCTCATGTTGGCATAGGGGTCTGCCCGCCTCCACCTGCTTTCCGTGATTTGTCGAGCGGGCGGAGGCGCGCTGCGAGGAGCGAATGGTGTGGAATACTACGCGGCGAAACAGATCCTGGAGCGGCGAGCGTGACCAAGGCACCGATGGACCCCACAGGGCGCGGGCGGCGCCGGTTGTTTGGGGTGCCAGAGGGGCGTAGAAAGACAGGGGGGAGGGGTGAATGAATAGGCTCGCCGCAGTCGTCGTTCTCGCCATGACGGGGGTGGGCTGCTACGAGTCCGAGGTGCCTCTCGACCAGGCCCCGCAGGCCAGCATCGACCCGGCCCTCGTCGGCGCCTGGCGTTGCCTGTCCTTCGGGGCGGGTTCGGACGTGGAGGCGGCCACCCTTACCGTCGGCCGCAAGACCGACGTCGTGTACGCCATTGCCTTCCAGGAGGGGCAAGGAGAGGCGGAGCGATACGAGGCCCACGCGTCGCTCTTGAAGGGAACCACGCTCCTCAACGTCAAGGACCTCGATCCCCGGCTGCCCGCCAAGCCGTGGACCCTGGCCCGATACTCCTTGCTGCGGCCCGATGTCCTCCACGTAGAGGTCGTGGGGAAGAAGCTGCTGACGGGCGCTCTGGCATCGCCCGCTTCCCTCCGCAAGGAGCTGGAACGGCTCTATGATCGACCGGACCTGTACCAGGATTTGATGGTCTGCGTGCGGGTGCGGCCGGAGTCCAAGAAAGTCGTGGACGGCACGGTCCCACGCTAGGGGGCGTCCGGCTCCCGGGCCGCAGGTGGGGCCCGGTCTCACGGGCGGGGGCCCGGCCGCCGCTCAGGCTTCGGTCAGCCTCCGGATGGCACGTTCCAGGAGCACCGCCGACATCTCCCGCCGGTATTCGCGGCTCGATCGCAGGTCGTCGACGGGTCGAACCTCCTGCTTGACCGCGGCCAGCGCCTGCCGGAGCGCGTCATAGCCGCCCCCCATGAGCGCCTTCTCCGTCTCCGTGGCCCGGATCACGGTGGGCCCCACCGCCCCCAGGGCCACCCGCACCCAATCGGGGCGCCCGTCCCGGAAGGTCATGGCCACCGCGATCGAGACCTTGGAGATGGCTTGGGCCTGGCGCTGGCCCAGACGCAGGAAGGCGGCCCGCACGCCCGGACGCCGGGGCACCTTCACGCCCAGGATCAGCTCGTCGGGAGCGAGCACGCTCTTGCGGGGGCCGGTGAAGAATTCGGCGATGGGAACGTCCCGCCGCTCGGACACGGAGACGACCTGAACCACGGCATCCGCCGCGTAGAGGGGGGGCACGGTGTCGGCGGCGGGGGCGGCGTTGGCCAAGTTCCCGCCGAGGGTCGCGCGGTTGCGGATCTGCGGCCCCCCTATCCACGCGCAGGCCATGGGCAGGGCGGGACAGTAGCGGTCGACCAGGGCCGAGCCCACGATCTCGGCATGAGTGACCCCGGCCCCGATGCGGAGATGGCCGTCCTCCTCCTCGATGCCCTTGAGCTCGGGGACGGAGTTGAGATCGAAGAGGGCGGCGGGGTTGACGAGGCCGTCCTTGGCCAGGACCAGAAGGTCCGTCCCCCCCGCCAGGGGCCGCACCTCCCCCGCCCGCTGGACCAGGATCTCGAGGGCTTCCTCGAGCGACCGGGGCCGGTAGTATGCGGGGGCGAGGGGCTCGATCGCGAGCGGGGGAGGGGCCGCTTGAGCTACGCCCCCGGACCGGGCCACGGCAGCCAAGATCTTGCTGTAGCCCGTGCAGCGGCAGAGGTTGCCGGCCAGGGCCTGGCGGATATCTTCGGGCCCGGGAGGGGCCGGGCTCCGGTCCAGGAGCGCCTTGGCCGCCATCAGCATCCCGGGGATGCAGATCCCGCACTGCACGCTGCCCTGCTCGATGAACGCCTCCTGCAGGGAGTGCAGCTGGTCACCCTGGGCCAGACCCTCGACCGTCTCCAGCCGCGCCCCGTCCGCCTGGTAGGCCATCATCAGGCAGGAGTCGACGGCCTGGCCGTCCACGATCACCGTGCAGGCCCCGCACTCGCCCTTGCCGCAACCCTCCTTGGCGCCCGTGAGGCGCAGGTCCTCGCGGAGGACGTCCAGCAGCCGCTGGTCGCTCCGCACCCGGAGCCGCCGGGGGTGCCCGTTCAGGGCGAAGGCGACGTCGAGGATCTCAGCCAAGCAGTTCCTCGGGCTCGGCCGGGCTGGTCGGCGGCGGGGTTCCGCTCGCCTGGCCGCGCAGAGCCGAGAAGACCCGCTCCGGCGTGGCCGGGATTTCCCGCAGCCGCACCCCCGCCGCGTTCGCGATGGCCGCGGTCACGGCGGGGGCGATGGCGATGATCGGGATCTCGCCCAGGCCCTTGGCCCCGTAGGGGCCGTCGGGCGAGTTGTGCTCCACGAACACGGTGCGGATCTCGGGCACGTCGAGGGGGGTGGGAACGAGGTAGGTGGAGAACTGGTCGTTGAGGATCCGGCCATCCTTGAGCAGGTGCTCCTCCAGGAGCGCGTAGCCCAGCCCTTGGACCACGCCGCCCTCCACCTCGCCTTCGCCCGTGGTGGGGTTCACGACTCGGCCCGCGTCGTGCCCGGAATGCACGCGGATCACGCGGGTCTCCCCGGTGTCGGTGTCCACCTCCACCTCCACCACGTTCGCGGAGAAGGAATAGGAGCTAAAGGGCTCGCCCTGGCCCGTGGCGGGGTCAAAGCTGGTCTCGGGCGGGACCGACCAGCCGTAGGCGGCCAGGCCGATCTGTTTCTTGACGCAGGCGTGCACCGCCGCCCGCCAGGCCAAGCCATGGTCCGCCACCACCGGGTCCATCGCGGCCCGAATCTTGCCCGCGGCATCGCGGATGGCGTTGCCGCTCATCACGGTGGTGCGGCTGGCCCCCGTGGGCCCGCTGTCGGGCACGCGGGAGGTGTCGGCCTCTACGATGCGCACGAGCTCCAGGGGGCAACCCAGAGCCGCGGCCGTGATCTGGGAGAGCACCGTGAGCATGCCCTGCCCAGTCTCGGTGGTCCCCACCGCCACCGTCACGCTCCCGTCCGCCGCCACCACCACGCTCGCGCCCGCCGGGTTCAGATGCCGGCCCATAGCCCCGAGGCCGACCCCGTAGTAGCAGGCGGCGAGGCCGATCCCCCGCCGGACCGGGCCCTTGTCCCCCGCGTAGGCCTTCCGCCGGCGCACCCAGTCCGAGGAGTCAGCCACGCGGTTCAGGACCTCCTTGAGGCCTACGCTGGCCGTGAGCTTCTGGCCGGTGATGGTCTCCTCCCCAACATCCAGGGCGTTCCGGCGGCGCAGCTCCAGAGGGTCCATGCCCAGCCGCTCCGCGAGCAGGTCCATCTGACTCTCGCCGGCAAACACGACTTGTGGCTCCCCGAAGCCGCGGAAGGCGCCGCAGGGGACTTTATGGGTGCGCACCACGCGCGCGTCCACCCGCACGTTGGGGACGCGGTAGGGGCCGCAGGCGTGCACGGTGCCGCGGAAGAGCACGACCGGGGAGAGAGTGGCGTAGGCCCCACCGTCCAGCAGGTAGTCCACCTCCGCCGCAAACAGGAAGCCGTCCTTGGTGGCTCCCGTCCGGCAGCGGATCCGGGCTGGGTGGCGCTTGGACATGACCGCCATATCCTCCTCCCGCGAGAGGACGAGGCGAACGGGACGTCCGGTGGCCACGGCCAGGAGCGCGGCCTGGGCCGCGGGGCCGCAGGGGGCGTCTTCCTTCCCCCCGAAGCCGCCTCCCGTCACGGCCTGGATGATCCGCACGCGGTTCAGGTCCCAGCCCAAGACCGAGGCCACCGCCTTCTGCGCATAGAAGGGACACTCCAGGGAGCCGTGCACCACGACCCCCCCCGCCCCATCGAGCAGCGCAATCACTCCATTGGGTTCGATGTAGGCGTGCTCCTGGTAGGGGGTGTGGTACGTCCCCTCCACCACCACGAGGTCGCTGCGGCTCATGGCCACCGAGGCCTCGCCCCGCCGGATCTTCCAGTGGGCCATCACCTCCCCCGCGGCCAGGGCCGCCTCCATGTCCAGGGTCGCGACCAGGGGCTCGTAGGCCACGGTGATGGCCTCCAGGGCCTGACGCACGGCCTCGCGGGTCTCCGCCGCCACCAGGGCCACAGCCTCCCCCACGTGCCGGACGTACTCCCCGGCCAGCACCGGCCAGTCGGGCTGGATAAGGGGGATCAGGTTCTGGCCCGGGATGTCGCGGGCGGTGAGGGCGGCCCGCACCCCGGGGACGGAACGGGCCGCGGACACGTCGAGATCCGTGATGCGCGCGTGGGGGTGGGGCGAGCGCAGCACCCCGGCCCAGAGCGAGCCCCCGAAAGCCAGATCCTCGACGTAGAGGGCGGTGCCCTTGACCTTGCCGGGGGCGTCGGGGCGGCGCACCCGCTGGCCGACGATCATGCGGTGGATTCCCCCGTGCGGGTAACCATGGCTCTCGTCACGCGGTCGCCTAGCATGAACGAGCCGGCCCCGACATTCAAGCGCGGTCAGGAGGCCGCATTCACCGGGTTGGCGCGGTGGTGGTCGAGGACGCCGTCCACCGCGAGGGCCATGTTGAGGTAGGCCGAAAAATCGAGGACGTGTCCCTCCACCGCCCCCGGCCCCACCGTGGCCTTGAGCGGCCTCCTCTCGCTGTGCCGCAACTCGAGCTTCACGCTCCCGTCGGTGAAGAGGCTGCGGTCGCGCGCCCGGTCCACCTCCAAGTGATACTCGCGGCCCTTAAGCCGTCCCCAGATTGCGTCCACGTCCTCCCCCCGGCGGGCAAAGAAGCCGTCCCGCTCCTTGAGCCGCCGCCAGCCCTCGAGGGAGCCGAAGAAGCGGGGCTTCTCGAGGTAGGGCCCCCCGTCCTCCGGGCAGAAGGTGTCGCAGTTCCCGCAGTCGTTGCAAAAGTCCTGAAAGGTCGCGATCTGATGGGCCTCGCGGACCTCGAAGCGGCCGCCCGGCACCCGCACCGCCTCCCCCCTCACGACCCGGTAGTTTTCGTAGTCGGCGGCGTGGGCGTGGGTCTCGTAGACGAAGTTGGCGTCGTTGGGGCAGGCGGGCACGCACTTGTCGCAGTTGATGCAGTCGAAGAGGGCCAGGCGGGAGCCGATCTTCCGGGGAAGGCCGCGGTTCTCTTCCGCGCGGTAGCGGGGGTCGGCGGTGACGCGCGCGACGACGACGGGGGTGTTGAGGAGGGAGGCCGTTTGCACCAGGCGGTCGTGGAGAGCCTCCTGCCCGGCGGCGGCCAGGATGGCCCGCAGCTCTACCCTCTCCGACGCCAGGGAGGCGAGGAGAGCCTCCCGCAAGGGGGAGGACCCGACCAACGTGCGCACCGCCTCCTCCCCCTTCCCGCCCGCCTTGATCACGTAGTCGCGCAGGTCCTTGACGCCCAGCCTCCGCATGCGCTCCTCGAGGTTCTCCAGATAGCGGGGCAGCCGGCCGTAGCCCCCGGGACGGAGCAGATCCGAGCAGGCGGTGATGGGAGCGAAGCCCAGGGCCACACAGTCGGGGAAATTCCGATTGTCGACGCCGGCGGAGAAGGAGATGGGCACCTCCGGTCGCGCCCGGCGGTACCTCTCCACCAGGTTCAAGGTGACAACGTGCAAGGGGGCCCCCGAGAGGTACATCACCGCCTCCCCCTTGGGGAAGAAGGGGCGGTGGTTCTTGACCACCAGGGTGTTGGAGAACTTGACCCGGAAGGTGCGGCCGAGCGCGCGCGCCCGCTCCGCCAGCCGGTCCGTCATCTCCAGGGCCGGCCCCCACTGCAGGTCCTTCTCGAAGTCCTCCCGCCGGGTCTCTATCTCCCCGTAGCCGAGCGCGTCGTGGAGGAGGCCGTCCACCGCCTCCTGCCCGAGGAGGGTGGGGTTGAGCTTCACCGTCACGTGGAGGTCCATCTCCTCGAGCAGGAAGCGCACGATGCCCTCGATTTCGTGGGCGGGGCAGCCGTGGAAGGTGGAGAGGGTGACCTGGTCGGAGAGGGCGGTCCGGAAGTCCAGGTCGCGGAAGCGGCGGAGGTCGTCCGGGATCTGAAGGCGCAAGGCCTCCACCGAGGCCCGGGCGTCCTTCATGGACGCGATCCAGGACCGTACCGCGGGGGAGCTGATCCCCGCCAAGTCGTAGCCGACGCTCATGTCGAGGATGGTGGCGTCCTTGGCAGGGTCCGAGGGGCGGCCGAGGAGGTTGACCTCGCGGAGGACGTCGAGGAGCATGGAGCCCGCCACGTACTCTCGCAGGCTCTCCCCCAGGCGAAGCTCCTGGCTCCACTCCACGTTGTACCCCACGTTGGTCATGTCGATGCAGGGACGGGGGATGGTCAAGCGGTCGTTGATCTGGACCGTCTTGAGCTCCAGGATGCGGCTTCCCGCCAGCCAGGAGAGGACGATGTTTTGGGCCATCTGGCCGTGGGGCCCGGCGGCGGGGCCCACGGGGTTGGCCGCCCGATGCCCATGGAGGAGGACGGAGGTGTCGAGGTCGGGGGAACCGTGCCAGAACTTCCGCGCGGGCAGGTCGTAGACCTTGCCCTCCCCCTCGAACTCGTGGAACAGGCGCCGCAGGAGGGCCGCGAACGGAGCCGGAATCAGTTCAGCCACCCGCCACCCCCCGGCGAGTTTACCCCGCCCGGGCACCCGCGTTGACCCGATGCCGTCTTACCGCTAAGGTCTCAGGCGTGGCCGACTTCACCCTGCGCACCTACGTGTTCATCGACAGCATGCAGCCCCAGCTCGCCGGCTTCATCGGCACCATCGCCCGGGGCTACCTCCCGGTGGGGGGGGTAGCGGCGATGTTCATCGAGACCGCCCCCGGCCTGGTCATCAATCGGCTCACCGACGTGGCCCTGAAGACCACCGCCACCACCCCCGGGATCATGGTCGTCGAGCGATCGTTCGGACTCCTCGAGGTCCACCACCAGGACCAGGGACAGGTGCTCCTGGCCGGCAAAGCGGTCTTGGACCACCTTGGCCTGGCGGAGACGGACCGGCTCAAGCCGCGGGTGGTGTCGGAGGAGGTGATCCGCGGCGTCGAGCCCTATCATGCCCAGATCATCAACAAGACGCGCTTCGGGGACATGATCCTGGGCGGGGAGTCGCTCTACATCCTGGAGGTCGAGCCCGCCGGCTACGTAGCCTTCGCCGCGAACGAAGCCCTGAAGACGGCGAGGGTCAACCTCGTCGACGCCTCGCTCTTCGGGGCCTACGGCCGCCTCTACATGTCCGGGCCCGAGGCCCAGATCGACGCCGCGCTCGAGGCCTCCCGACGCGCCATTGCCGGGATCACGGGCCGGGACCTGCCGGGAGCCCGGAGCGGTTAGCGGCCGCGAAGTTGCGGCATAATCGGACCCGCGATGACGAGCGCCTCCGACCCCCTGCGGGCCCTTCTCGGACGGAGCCTGCTCACCACCGAGGATGCGTCGACCCCCGAGTTGGAAGCGCTCCTGGGCCTGGCCACGCGGCTGGAGGCTCGGGATCGCGAGGGGCGGCCGACGGCGCTGCTCCCGGACGAGCTCGCCTACGCCCTCTTCTTCGACAACTCGACGCGCACGAAGTCGGCCTGGGCGGGGGCGGCGGCCCGCCTGGGGATGAAGCCGGTCATCGTGGACGGCTCTTCCACCCAGGTAGCCCACGGGGAGACGGCGGCGGAGACGGGGGCCATGCTGGGCATGAACGCTCACGCCCTCGGCATCCGCCATGACCTCATCCTTGGGGAAGGCAACCGCTTCATGCGGGAGGTCAAGAAGGGGATCGACGCCTACCTTAAGGCCACGGAGGCGCGGAGGCGGGTGCCCATCGTCAACCTCCAGTGCGACGAGGACCACCCCACGCAGAGCCTCGCCGACCTCCTCTGGCTGCGCGAGCACTTCCGCGGCTCCCTGCGGGGCCGGACCATAGCCGTCTCCTGGGCCTACTCCCCGAGCTACGCGAAGCCGCTCTCCGTCCCCCAGGGGCTGATCACCCTCCTTCCCCGTTTCGGCGCCCACGTCCGGCTCGCCCATCCCGAGGGCTACCCCTTGCTCGCGGGCTCCCTGAAGAAGGCGGAGCACAATGCGGGGGAGGCGGGCGGGAGCTTCCGGATCGTGCCCACCATGGACGAGGCCTTCAAGGGAGCCGACGCCGTCTATCCCAAGTCCTGGGGGCCCTTCGCGCTCATGCAGGAGCGGGTGGAGGCCAACCGGGCCGGGGACCGGGGGCGCCTGGCCGAGATCGAAGCTCGCGCCCTCGAGACGAACGCCCGCCACCGGGACTGGATCTGCGACGAACGGCGAATGGGCCTGACCAAGGAGGCGCTCTACCTCCACTGCCTCCCCGCCGACATCGGGGCCGAGGTGTCGCCGGGAGTGATGGAGCGCTTCCGCCTCGCCGTCGCCCGCCAAGCCAACAAGAAGGTCTACGTCATCATGGCCCTCTTGGCCGCAGCCAAGGTCGAAGCCCTGGCCGCGCACCTCGAGGCCCTCGCCTGAAGCGGAGGCAATCGATGCCCTCTCTCGACGACCAGGTAGCGGAGCTCGCGGGCCGCTACCGTCCCCTCGCGGCCAAGATCCTCCAGGAGGCGATCCGCATCCCCGCCGACTACGTGGACCGGGC
Organism: Vicinamibacteria bacterium; assembly: GCA_035570235.1. Taxonomy (NCBI): domain Bacteria; kingdom Pseudomonadati; phylum Acidobacteriota; class Vicinamibacteria; species Vicinamibacteria bacterium. Next base: position 46,532 of record DATMML010000037.1, read on the forward strand.
TCCGGAGGAGGGCGGCGATCCCCTCTGCGGCCTCAGCAACCACGAGGGACCGCGGCTCGAATACCTGCGGCGGGCGGTGGTGGAGATCGGCGCCGTGCGTCGACCGGAGGACGCGTCCTTCGATGAGTACGGGAACCTGGTCTGGGTGGTCCAGGACGAGGCGGACGGGGTCCCCCCCCGCGACAAGCGGGTCATCTACATGGACGGCCACACCGACACCGTGCAGGCCCTCCGCCCCCAGTGGCGTGCGAAGCTAAACGGCTCCATCGATTGCTACCAGGGCCTGATCGACCCCGGGCGCGTGGATCGCGCCGCCCTCCGGGGCGTGCTCGGTTACCTTCCCCCCGACAACGAATGGGAGCACTTGCTCTTCGGGCGGGGGGCGGCGGATCAACTGAGCGGCGTGGTGGCCCAGATCGTGGCCACCAAGATCCTCCTGGAGCTCGCCCCCGCGGGGGCCCTCCGGGGAGCGATCGTGCGCTCCTACGGCACCGCCGCCGAGGAGGACAACGACGGGGCGGGCCCCATGTACCTCATGGGCAAGGTCCTGCCCGGAGCGCCCCCGGCCCTCATCCCCGACGTGGTCATCCTGACGGAGGGGACGGGCGACTCGCGGAAGGGCGCGCTCGGCATCTACCGGGGTCAACGCGGCCGCATGCAGATAGAGGTCACGGTCACGGGGCGCTCCTGCCACGGTTCGATGCCCTGGGAGGGGCTGAACCCCTTGGAATACGGGGGGGCCATGGTCGCGGAGGCGGCCCGGCGCTATGAGGCCCGCAACGGCTTCCTCGACCACCCCTTCCTCGGCCACGGCACGCGCACCGCCTCCTTCGCCACCCTCGACACCCCCAGCGATTGCGCGGTGCCCGAGCGCTTCACCTTCCGCTTCGATCGGCGTCTGACCATCGGGGAGACGCCGGAGCGGGCGATCGGGGACGTCGAGGCCCTGGAGTCGGTAAAGGCCGCGCGCGCGGCGGGGCTTCGGGTAGAGGTCACGGTCCCCCGGTACGCCCAGAGGACTTGGCGGGGCTACTTGGCCGACAACCCCCAGGTCTACCTCGGCTGGCTCACCCCCGAGGAGCACCCGGTGATCCAGGCCGCTGTGGCCGCTTACCGGGGCGTGGTGACGCCCCACGTCCAGGAGCCTAAGGGCGGGGCCACCGCGGGCGCGCTGCGGAAGGAGCCGCGGGTGGATCGGTGGATCTTCTCTACCGACGGCGTCGGCTTCCCCGTCCCCAAGGACGATCGCTCGATCGCGGTGCCGGAGGGGAAGCGCTGGGTGGTCTCCGGCAACACGAAGCACCCGCCCATGGTGGGTATCGGCCCCGGGCTCGAGCAGAACACCCACCGTATCGGAGAGTGTGTGGACCTCCGTGAGCTGCAGCACGCCATCGCGCTCCTCGCGCGGTTCCCGAGCGCGTTCGTGACGGCCGGCTAGCCGGGCACCCGGAGCTCGAGAATAGAGCGCTTGTCACCCAAAGACCCGGGAGAAGCCGCCCCGAGTCGGGCGCGCCTCGAGTCGATCGACCTCGTCCGGGGCGTGATCATGATCATCATGGCCCTCGATCACACCCGGGACTTCTTCGGCAGGCCCGGCCAGAATCCCACGGATCTGGCCACCGCGACCACCGCCTTGTTTCTCGCCCGTTGGATCACCCATTTCTGCGCACCGGTGTTCTTCCTGCTCACGGGCACGGGCGCGTATCTCTCGCTTCGACGTCGGTCTCCGGGCGAGCTGTCCCGGTTCCTCCTCACTCGAGGGCTGTGGTTGCTCCTGCTGGAAATCGTAGTCCTTCGGTGTTTCGCCTATCAGTTCAACGTCGACTATCGGGTGACGATGCTGGTCGTCCTGTGGGCACTTGGCTGGGCCATGATCACCCTCTCCGCGCTCGTGCACCTGCCCCCGTCCGTCATCACCGCGCTCGGCGTCCTCATGATCGCGAGTCACAACCTCCTCGACTCGGTGCGCTCGGCGAGCCCGCTCTGGAGGATCCTGCATTCACCGGGTTTTGTTCTCAACAACCCAGACCGCGTCGTGTTCGTCGCTTATCCGCTGATTCCCTGGGTCGGCGTTACTGCCGTGGGATATGGAATCGGACAGATCTACGGCTGGAGCGCCGATCGCCGACGGAGGTTCCTCCTGCGACTCGGGTTGGCGCTGAGTCTGGCTTTTCTCGCTGTTCGCGGCTTCAATGTCTACGGCGACCCGGCGCCCTGGACGGCCCAGAACAGCGCGACCCGCACCGTGCTTTCGTTCCTGAACACCACCAAATACCCGCCCTCGCTGCTATTCCTGCTCATGACGCTCGGTCCGACGATGATCTTCCTGTGGTCCGTGGACCATGGCTCGCCGCGACTCCTTCGGCCCGCGCTCATCATCGGCAGAGTGCCGTTGTTCTATTTCATCCTTCACTTTTCCCTCATCCACGCCCTCGCCGTCGCTGTCTGCATCGTACGGTACGGATCAGGCCATTGGATGTTCGAGTCGCCCGACCTTGCGAACTATCCCTTCACCGCACCGCCGGACTGGGGATACTCGCTGCCGCTCGTCTGTCTGGTGTGGGTGTTTGTAGTGGTGGCAATGTTCCCCCTCTGCAGGTGGTACGCGGAGTTGAAGCAGGGGCGGCGCGAGGCTTGGCTCAGCTACCTCTAACGCACCGTAGTCTCCTCTGGAGCTCGTCTGCGAATCAGAAGTTCTTCCGCACTCTCTTAGAGCCGCTCGATCCGGCCCCATAGCGCCTCCGCCGCGGCCCGGGCGCGGGCAAACACGGCGTCCGCGTCCACGGTCACCAGCCGGCGGTCCCGCACCACCCAACGGCCGCGGACCAGGACCGACCGGAGGTGGCTGCGGTCCAGGCCGAAGAGGAGGTGACCGCCCAGGTTCTCGGCCCGGAAGGGGGTCGGAGACGGGTAGTCGAAGACGCCGAGGTCGGCGGGGCCGCCCCTGTCCAGGGAGCCGAAGGGCAGGCCGAAGAGGGCGGCGGCGAGCCGCTGCCCGCCGGCCAGGAGGCGGAGGGTCGCTCCGACCGCGTCCTTTCGCCCCGCGTCCTTCATCTTGAGATAGGCGGCCCGTGCTTCCGCGAGCATGTCCCCGCCCATCCCGTCCGTGCCCAGGGCGGCCTGCTTGAAGGCGTCGGTGGGAGCGTGCCCCACGGTGTTGTTCATGTTGGACCGCGGATTGTGGGCGATCCAGGCCCCGCGCGCCTGGGCCTCCTCGATCTCGTCGGGGCGGAGGTGGACGCCATGGGCCAGCAGGGTGCGGGGAAGCAGCAGCCCGTGCCGGTCGAATCGCTCCACGAGGCCACCCGCGTAGCGCTGCCGACAGTCGTCCACGTCCGCCTGGTCCTCCGCCATGTGGACATGGAGGCTCGCTCCCGTTTCCCGCACCGCCGCGGCCAGGCGGGCCAGCGTCTCCTCGTTCAAGGTAAAGCTGGCATGAGCCCCCACCATGCCCCGGCTGAGGGCGGTCGGGGGATCGGCCAGGAAGGCCAGGTTCTCCTCGATCCCGCGGTCGCGCCCCTCCCCCCCGTTGCGGTCCGTGGTCTCGTAGCAAAGCACGGATCTGAGGCCGACCTCCTCCACCGCTCGCCGGAGAACGAAGAGAGATCCCCGGATGAAGCTGGGGGAGGCGTGGTGGTCCACGAGGAGGGTCGTCCCCGAGAGGGCGGCCTCGATCGCCCCCACGAGCCCCGAGAGGTAGATCGACTCCTCGTCCAGGGCACGGTCCAGGCGCCACCAGACCCGCTCGAGGATCTCCACGAAGCTGCGGGGCGCGCGGGCGGGCCCGGGCATGCCCCGGGCGAGAGCGCTGTAGAGGTGGGTGTGGGCGTCGACCAGCCCGGGAAGGACGAGGGCCCCGGCCAGGTCCAGTACCTCCTCGCCCGGCCGGGGGGATATGGCCAGGCTCCGCTCCCCGATCGTCTCGCCCTCGATCCTGAGGTCCCCCCGCTCGACTCCCGGAGGATCGAGAGCGACGAGGGCGGCATTCTTGAGCAGCATGGACGGTCGGCTCAGGAGAGCGGCCGGCCCTTAAGATAGGCGGCCAGCTCCCCATCGTCCGGGCGCAGGCTCACGGGCGGGCCGGCGGCGCGCAGGGCGCTCTTCACGTCCTTGAGGCCGCTGCCGGTCAGGACGACGAGTGCGGCCTCCCGCCGACCCACGATCTTCTCCGCCACCGCGCGCCGCAGCCCGGCCAGGCCCGCGACGCCCGCGGGCTCGCCAAAGAGGCCGGCCAGGCCGCCCGCCTTCCGCATGGCCTCCAGGATGGCGTCGTCGGGGACGGCGACGAAGGCACCTCCCGAATCGCGGACGGCCTTGAGCGCCTTGCGCCAGTTGCGGGGATGGCCCACGCAGATGCTGTCGGCCAGGGTCTCCGCGGGGCCGGGGAGGAGGTCCCGGCCCTCTCGGAAAGCGTCCACCAAGGGTCGCGCACCCTCCGCCTGGACGCCGAGCATGCGGGGCAGTCGGGGGATGAAGCCGAGGGCGTGCATCTCCACCAGGCCCTTCCAGGTCCCGGCCAGCGTGCAGCCATCCCCCACCGCCACCGCCACCCAGGCCGGCACCTCGCGACCGCACTGCTCTGCGATCTCCAGGCCGCAGGTCTTCTTCCCCTCCACCAGGGAGGGGTTCACGGCTGCGTTCCGGTTGTACCAGCCGTACCGGTCGCAGGCCCGCTGGCAGAGCTCCCATGTCTGGTCGTAGGTCCCTTTCACGCGGATGACCCGGGCTCCGAAGATCAGGAGCTGGGCCAGCTTGGGCTCGGGGGCGAAGTCAGGCACGAAGATGACGCAGGGCAGGCCCACGCTGGCCGCCGCCCCCGCGAGCGAGGAGGCGGCGTTGCCGGTGGAGGCGCACGCCACCACGCGGGCCCGCCGGGCCAGGGCCCGGGCCACCCCCACCACACTCGCCCGGTCCTTGAACGAGCCCGTGGGGTTCCGCCCCTCGTCCTTTACCAAGAGGGAGCGGACCCCCGCCCAGGCGGCCAGGCGCGGCTCGTCCAGGATGGGAGTCCACCCCGGGGAGAGGGGCGGGAGGCGGGCGCGGGTGGGGACGGGGAGCAGCTCGCGGTAGCGCCAGAGGCTCCGCGGCCGCGACGCGAGCCTGCGCGGGTTCAGGGTGCGGCGCGCCCGCGCGAGGTCGAAGCCGATGTCCAGCACTCCCTCCGGACCGCAGGCCGGGCAGGGGCCGTCCAGGCCGCGGCGGTAGCGTCGCCCGCAGCGCAGGCAGGTGAGGTCGGTGACGTAGGGCAGCCCCGTCACTCTCGGCGCTCGCGGATGCGGCGGTCGATCTCCCCCGTCCGCTCCTGATGCTCGACCCAGAAGGCGGGGTCCTCTAGGGCGCGCAGCTCGGCCGGGGTCTTTCCCTGTTGCTCGACCCAGGTGAAGTACTTCTGGTTGTGCCAGCGGCGGCGGACCGCGGCCGTGCCCTCCAGGAGCCAGCCCTCCTTGGGGGCGCGGAAGATCGCGAGCCGGCGACGCGCCTTCTCCGCGTCCATGGGGCCCTGCTCGTGGTCCAGCCTCCGCAGCACGGAAGGGTAGCGATCGAACCCGTCGGTGGCCACCGTGACCACCGCCTGCTTGGAGGTGAAGCCGTAGTGACGGGCGGCGCGGATGGATGCGAGTACGTTGCAGATCCCGCTGATTCCGAAGAAGTCCACGAGGCCCCGCGCGCTTCCGCCATCGATCCCCTCCGATTCCAGCGTCGCCGTCCCCTCCTGGAGGAGCTGCAGGCCTTCCAGGCACTCTTGGTCGTCGACGCAGACCAGGAGGTCGGTGGCCCACACGTTGTGGATCCAGGTCACGTGCTTGTCGCCGATCCCCTCGATCCGGTGGGAACCGAAGCCCACGTTGAAGAGGGTCGGGCACTGCACCGGCTCCACTGCCACCGTGACCGCGGCGGGGTAGCTCCTCTTGATGCCCTCCCCCGCCGCGATCGTTCCCGCCGAGCCGGGGGCGGAGACGAAGGCGGCGATCCCGAGGCCCTGCCCCTCGGTCACCTCCCGGGCCGCGGCCGCGGTGCAGTGGTAGTGGAAGCGGTAGTTCCCGAATTCCTCGAACTGGTTCAGGATCCGGTTGGCGGGCACCGCCCCGAGCGAGCGCACCCGGTCGTAGATCTCCTTGACGTTGGACTCCGAGCCGGGGGTGGCCACGACCTCCGCGCCGTAGCCGCGGATCTTCTCGAACCGCTCCGCGCTCATCTCCTCCGGCAGGACCACCAGGGAGCGGTAGCCCATGCGGGGCCCCACCCAGGCCCCCCCGATCCCGAAGTTCCCGGTGGAGGGGAAGACCAGGGTGTGGGGGCCGGGGGCGCAGACCCCTTCGAGCTGCTTCTCGACCAGGATCGAGTAGGCGGCCCCGACCTTGTGGGAGCCGGTGGGAAAGCGGCGACCGGAGAGGACCACGATGGGAGCGGGGACGCCGGTCAGGGCCTCGGGCAGGACCGCGAAGGGCACCGCCCCCTCCGCCCGCCAAGAGAGGTTCCAGAGGTTCGCCGGATCCAGGGGTCGCGCCCGGGCCGCGCGCGCTCTTTCCCGTACCGCGGGGGGGAGGAGGGAAGGGTCTCGCATCTCGGCGAACGTGGGACCGTAGAGCATGGGGGCCCAAAAGCATGGACGAGGCGCTCCCCACAATCAAGCCGCAGCCCGGGAAGTGGGTCCGTCTCAAACTGACCCACGACCCGAATGACCCGGGACAACCGGCACCCCCCCGGAAGCCCGGGCGGTTTATTCCGCTCTCGTTTTGGCCTGTCCTGAGTTACTGGCCTGCACTCTTGAGCCGGAGCCGCCGAACTCGGAAAGGCGAATCTGGAGGCCCGAGCGCGAAATAAAAGACCGGGTGATACGTAAATCGACTCGGCAATGAAGTTCTCTTCCTAAGGCCGGCCGCTGCGCCAGCGCCCCCACGAACACCCATTGGGTGCTGGAGAATCTGGCTGCGGGGGCCGAAGGGTCGGGGCTTCGCGGACCGGCTCGACAACCTCCCCTTCAGGGCGGCTGGCGGTGCAGCGCTCGAGTCCCAAAGTGATTCGGGTCACACACTTCCGATGGAGCGGAAGTACTCTGATGGACGGAATTGAGCAATAACCTTTTTTGCTCGGGAGATTTCATGAAGAACGGACGAGGAGTTTGTTTCTTGGGCCTGGTGACCCTCACCAGCTTGGCCCTGGTCTCGTGTGGAGGCGACAGCCCCCTGGCTCCCTCGGGTACGGCCATAATCGAGGGAACCGTCAACGCGGGGGCCGCTGTCGCCGCAATGTCGACGCACACCAGTTCCGCTGGTCGAGCGGCCGCCACAATCCAGGTGGCGGTCGTAGGGATTAACATTTCCACGATCGCGGATTCCTCCGGCCATTTCGTATTGACCGGTGTGCCCACGGGCCCGGTGACCCTCCGCTTCCAGGGCCCGGGCATCGACGCGAATCTCGGAATCTCCAGCTTGGCGGCTGGGCAGACTCTCACGATCGCGGTCCAGGCCTCGGGCAACACGGCGACGCTTTTGTCCTCGCCTTCTGCTTCACCCACCTCGTCGCCGTCGCCTTCACTCTCCCCGTCGCCCTCGCCTTCCCCCAAGGCGCAGAAGTGCTTCGACGTAGGTGAGAAGGCGGAGGTCGAGGGGATTATCACCTCGAAGTCCGGCGGCGGCGCGGGTAGCAGTGTCGGTGGGGGCACAGCGCAGGCCGTCACGCTCGGCAGCATCACCGTTTTTCAACAGGGCGCGGTGAAGGGTGACTACGTGTGTCAAGTGAGTGACACAACACGGATCCGGCACGGGAACACGGCCATGACCTTCGCCCAGCTCGAAGTAGGCAACCGTGTGCACGTGGCGGGCTCGGGCCTCGGGTCACCCAACGGTATGTGCAAGGTGATGGCGGACGAAGTCATGGTGCAGCAGCCCTAGTCGGGCCGAAGGTTTTCGAGGCTCAGGGGAGCTTCCCCTGGGCCTCCTTTTGTCTCCTGCTCTCGCACTGCGGTTAGATCGTAGAATCTCGCTGCCGGGGACGTTTGCTGGCCGTCAAATCGGCGCTCCCGCACTCTTGCTCTTACCGCCTCGGGGGGCTGCGCGGTACCTTGTGGCACGAGTACCCCAAGCCACAGCTTTGCTTCGATGCTTCACGCCGGCGCCCGCCGACGCACGAGAGGCCACCACCGAAGCACTTGGAGGGGATTCGGATTAAGCAAGGTCGGGCAACCAATCGGAACTGAGCCGCCACCGCAGCCCCGGGGTTATGATAAGCGTGGAGCGCGCGCCGCGCGGAGAGCCAGATGCCCGTCCAGTTCGGCCTCAACGGCCAGATGCGTACGATCGAGCCCGAGCCGGGAGAATCCCTGCTCGACGTTTTGCGCGACCGCTGCGGCATCCACTCCGTCAAGGACGGCTGCCAACCCCAGGGACAGTGTGGCTGTTGCTTGGCCCTGGTCGACGGCAATCCCCTCGTCACCTGCGCGGTGGAGGCCCGCCGGGTGGCGGGCAAGCAGGTCCTGACCGTGGAAGGCCTCAGCGCCGAGGAGCGGCAGGCAACCGCGAGGGCGTTTGTGGCCGTGGGCGGCCTCCAATGCGGCTTCTGCATCCCCGGAATCGCCCTGAGGGCCAAGCACCTCCTGGATCGGCGGCCGGACCCCAGCCGGGAGGAGATCGCGCGCGCGATCGACGGCCACCTCTGCCGTTGCACGGGCTATGTGAAGATCGTGGACGCGGTCGAGCTCATGGCCCGGACCCGCCGGGGGGAGCCGCTCCCCGAGCCGTGTGGGGGGCGGGTGGGGGAGTCCCTGGCGCGCTACCAGGGGTCGGACCTCGTCCTGGGGGAGCGGCCCTACGTGGCGGACATGACGCGGGAGGGCCTGCTTCACGGCGCCCTCCTCCTCTCCGCCCACGCCCGCGCGCGCGTCGTCGGCCTGGACACCACCAAGGCACGGGCCGTGCCCGGGGTGCGCGCGATCGTCACCGCGGCCGACGTGCCCGGCGAGCGCTGGTACGGCCTGCTTTACGACGACTGGCCGGGCTTGGTGGCGGTGGGCGAGGAGGTGCGCTGCGTGGGCGACGTGCTCGCCGCGGTGGCGGCGGACGACGCGCGCACCGCCCGCCGCGCCGCGGCCCTCATCGAGGTGGACTACGAGCCCCTGCCCGCCGTCCTCGACCCGGAGGCGGCCCTGGCCGATGGCGCTCCCCGGGTGAATCCCAAACATGCGAACCTGCTCTCCCGCTCCGTGATCAGCCGGGGGGATGCCGAGGCCGCGCTGGCCGCGAGCGCGCACGTGGTGAGCGGCACCTGGCAGACCCAGCGCGTCGAGCACCTCTTCCTGGAGCCGGAGGCGGCGCTCGTGGAGCCGCGGCCGGGCGGAACCCTCGCCATGTACAGCCAGGGCCAGGGCGTCTTCGATGACCGGCGGCAGGTGGCCCGCTTCCTAGCGATGCCCGAGGAACGGCTCCTGGTCGAGCTGGTCCCGAACGGGGGGGCCTTCGGAGGCAAGGAGGACATGTCGGTCCAGGCCCAGACCGCGCTATTGGCCCTGGTCTCCGGGCGCCCGGTCCTCTTGGTCCTCAACCGCGAGGAATCGATCCGCATCCACCCCAAGCGGCACCCGATCACCCTGCGCTACACGGTGGGCTGCAACGCGGAGGGGCGGCTCACCGCGGTCAAGGCCCGGATCTTGGGCGACTCCGGGGCCTACGCCTCTGTGGGGGGCAAGGTCTTGGAGCGCGCGGCCGGCCATGCCTGCGGCCCCTACCGGGTCCCCAATGTGGACGTCGAGTCCATCGCCGCCTACACCAACAATCCGCCGTGCGGAGCCATGCGCGGCTTCGGGGCCAATCAATCCGCCTTCGCCATGGAGGGCTGCTTGGACCTTCTGGCCCAGAAGGCGGGGCTCGACGGCTGGGAGGTCCGCCGCCGCAACGTGGTCTCGTTGGGCGACCTCTCCACCACCGGCCAAGTGCTCGACAAGTCGGTGGGGATCGCCAAGACGCTGGAGGCGGTAAAGGGCATCTACTACGAAGCGCGGCAGGCGGGCCGGGCGGTGGGGATCGCCTGCGGGATGAAGAACAGCGGCATCGGCAACGGGGTGGCGGAGTGGGGCAAGTGCCGCCTGGTCGTGGAGGAGGACGGCACCGTCTCCCTCTATAACGGCTACACGGAGATGGGCCAGGGGCTGCTCACGGTGCTCGTGCAGTTCGCGGTGGAGGTGACCGGCCTCTCCCCCTCCGTCTTCCGCCCCAAGGTGGACTCCACCTTTGCCCTGGGCTGCGGCCAGACTACCGGCTCCCGGGCCACACTCTTCGGAGGCCGGGCGGTGATGAGCGCGGCCCGCAAGCTGGAGGCGGACCTCAAAGGGGGTTTGACCCTCGCCGACCTCAAGGGCCGGATCTACGCCGCGGACGAGGTCGTCTCCGACACCACCGCCCTGGGGGCTTCCGGGCCCAAGGTGAAGACCCACACCACCTACTCCTACGCCACCCAGGTCTGCGTCCTCGACGCCCAGGGCCGCGTCGAGCGCTTCGTGGCCGCGCACGACGTGGGCCGGGTAGTGAACCCCGCCCTCTGTCAGGGGCAGCTCGAGGGCTCGATCCATATGGGCCTGGGCTATGCCCTCACCGAGGAGCTGCCCTGCGAGGATGGGATGCCCGTCACCTTCAAGCTGCGCGAGATCGGGGTGCTGCGCGCGCGCGACATGCCGCGCACTGAGATCATCTTGATCGAGGAGCCGGAGCCGGAGGGGCCGCTGGGGGCCAAGGGCGTGGGCGAGATCGGCCTCGTGCCCACCGCGGGCGCGGTGGCGGGGGCGCTCGAGGCCTTCGACGGCAAGAGACGCTATCGCCTGCCCATGAAGGATTCCCCGGCCGCGCGGGCCATGAGCGTGGGCCGTATCCGCCCCCGGAACGGAGGCGGGCGCTGAGCCCGCCGGCCTCCCCGAAGCCAGCCGAAACGCCGGCCCGGGACCAGGCGGAGGATCCCATGGAGACGCCCCTGCCCGAGGTCGTCCGCGCCTATGACGCGGACGCGCCCTTGGAGCGAGCCCTCACCATCCCCGCTCCCTGGTACGTGGACCCCCGGGTCGCAGACCTCGAGCGGCGGGCCGTCTTTGGCGCGCATTGGCAGATGGCGGCCCGGGCAGACCAGCTCGGGGAGACCGGACAGTACGTGACCACGGAGGTGGGAGGAGAGCCGGTGGTGGTAGTGCGCGGAGGCGACGGCGTGCTCCGGGGCTTCTTCAACGTCTGCCGTCACCACGCGGCCGCGGTCATGACCGAGCCGGAGGGCCAGGCCGGCGTCCTGCGCTGCCCCTACCACGGGTGGACCTACTCCCTGGAGGGCGCGCTCCGGGGGGTGCCCGATTTCGACGGCGTCTGCGAGTTCGACCGCGCCCAGAACGGGCTCCTGCCCCTGGCCGTGGACACCTGGGAGGGATTCGTGTTCGTGAAGCTGGAGAGAGGTGGCCCCTCCCTGAAGGAGCACCTCGGGGGAATGGCCGACCTCGCGGCGCCCCTGGGCCTGGGCGGGCTCACCTTCGTGGAACGACGGGTCTACACGTTCAACTGCAACTGGAAGGTTTTCGTTGACAACTACCTGGACGGCGGTTACCACATCCCCCACCTCCACAAGGGGCTGAACAGCGTGCTCGAGTACAAGGACTACACCATCGAGACCGGCGAGCGCTTCTGCCTGCAGTCGAGCCCCCTGTCCGCGGGCGACGACAAGGCGGTGGCCGCGGTGCGGCGGGGCGAGAGGGCCCTGTATTTCTGGCTCCATCCCAACTTCATGCTGAACTGGTACGAGGGAGTGATGGACACCAACCTCGTACTGGCCCGGGGCCTCGACCGAACTCTGGTGGTTTTCGACTTCTACTTCGCCGACGTCTCGAAAGCCGCGGCGGAGCGGAACCGGAGGAGCATCGAGGTGGGCCAGGCTATCCAGGACGAGGACCAGGCGATTTGCGAGTCAGTGCAGCGCGGGCTCCGCTCGCGCGCCTACGGGGCCGGCCGCCTCTCTCTGCGGCGCGAGGCAGGCGAACACCTCTTCCACCGCCTCCTCGCCGCCGACCTTCGGGCGGGGCTTCCGGGTAGCCGGACGTGACAGGCGCAGAACGTCGCCAGTCGATCCGAATGGGGCTGGCCCTGCCCATGCGGGTGCAAGGCTTCGAAGCCGACGGGAGCACCTGGGAGGAGGCCACCACCACGGACGACATCTCCGAAGGCGGCTGCTCCTTCCCCGTCTCCCGCAAGGTGGAGTTGGGCCAGGTCCTCCTCCTGGTCATTCCCCTCCCCAAGCGGCTTCGTCAGTACGACCCTAACGAGAGCGCCTACCGGGTGTACGCCCTCGTCCGGGGCCTGGTCTACCGGCCCGACCACCCCCGGGTGGGGGTGATGTTCTTCGGCAAGTACCCCCCCCGGGGCTTCGAGGAGCAGCCGACTCTGCGCTACCGACTGCCCTCCGACCCCCCGCCGAATCCGGACGCCCCCGACTGGCCCGCGCCCGACGGGCCGGCTCCCCCTCCCGCCCCGGGGGCCACCGCCTCCGAGCGCCGCTCCTCCGCCCGCTACCACCGCCTGGTCGATTTCACCCTGCAGCAGGTGGACGAGTGGGGCACGGTGTTGCAGGAGGAGCTGACCGTGGCCGACAACCTGGCCAAGGGCGGAGCCCACGTGCTGACCTCCCTGGAATTCATGAAGGGGGACGTCGTCCTCTTGCGGCAAGCGGGCGGGGACTTCGACACCCGGGCCGAGGTGCGCGAGGTGGTCAGAGGCGAGGACGGGCTGCGCCGCCTGCACTTGAAGTTCCTGGACCGCGAGGCCCCCGACGGGTTGCTCCGGCCGCTCTGACCGCGCGCTTCAGATCATGGCTTCCCGGCGTACGGTGTCGCGCCGGGAGCGGTAGAAGGCCACCAGCCGGGGCACGTACTCCTCGAGGGGCGGGCACCGCACGCCGAGGGCCCCCAGGTCCCGGGTGGCCTCGGTCGCGTCGTGGCGCACGTCGTCGTCGAAGTACTCCAGGGCCTCGACCGGCATCCCGAAGAACCTCTGCACGACCGAGGGCCGGAACAAGAGGCGGGCCAGCCCCAGGGGCACGGGCACGTAGACGAACGTCTTGCCGAGAGCCCGGGCGAATATCTCGCTGAGCTCCCGGGCGGAGTGCGGATCAGGGTCGGTCAGGTGGTAGGTCTTGCCCTCGCTCATGGGCGCCGTGGAGAGGCGGGCCAGCGCTTCCACCACGAAATCCACGGGAACCACGTTCACGGTGCCGCGGCCGCGGCCCAGGCGGATGAAGGCGCCGGGGGAGGGCATCCTTTCCATAGCCCGCAGGACGAAGTAGGGACCATCGAACTTGCCCGTCTCCCCGGTGCGGGAATCCCCCACCACCACCCCCGGCCGGTAGATGGTGCGGGGCACCCGGCTCCGCACCACCTCCACCTCGGCCTGGAACTTCGTCTCCTCGTAATGGTTCTTGAAGCCCTGACCCACGTCCAGGTCCGACTCCCGGAAAATCCCCTTGGCCCGGCCGGAAACGTAGGCGGTGGAGACGTAGTGCAGGCGGGAGAAACGCGGGGCCTCCTGCAGGAACTCGAGGACGTTGCGGGTCCCCTCCACGTTGATGCGGCGGGCCACCTCCCGCGAGACCGCGAGGTCGTACACCGCGGCCAGGTGGTAGGCCTCGCGAAGGCGCCCCGGAAGGTCCCGGGCCGGGCCCGGATCCAGGCCCAGGCCTGGCCGGGTGATGTCTCCCCGCACCAGCCCGAGCCGGCCCTTTGTGCGGGGATGGGCGTCCGCGATGGCCCGGACCGCGGCCCCCGCCGGCTCGAGGAACTTCTCCTGCACCAGGCACTCGATCCGGGCCCGGGGCCTGAGCTCCAAGATCCGGGGCAGGAGGCGCAGGCCGATGAAGCCCGGGAAGCCGGTGAAGAGGATGGTCTCCGCCTCCTCCTGCTCTCGGTCGGGGCCGGTCGGCGGGGGCATCGGCCCTTATCCTATCCCCGGCCGCACGCCAACCCGGGAGGCGCCTTCAATCCGCCTCGACCTCCGCGGGGCGGATCGCTAGCCCTGCTTCCGCCGGAACTCGGACATGAACTGCGCCAGGGCCTCGACCGAGGCCAGGGGCAGGGCGTTGTAGAGCGAGGCCCGCAGGCCGCCCACGGAGCGATGGCCCTTCAGCCCGTCGAGGCCCTCCTCTGCCGCCTTCGTCAAGAACGCTCGCTCCGCATCCGTGGAGGGGAGTCGGAAGGTCACGTTCATGCGCGAGCGGCTGGGGACCTGGGAGTGCCCGCGGTAGAACCCGCCGCTCTCGTCGATGGCGCGGTAGACGAGGGCGGCCTTGGCCTCGTTGCGCCGGGCCGCGGCGGGGAGGCCCCCCTCCGCCCGCAGCCAGCCCAGGACCAGCCCCGCCACGTAGATGGCGAATGCGGGGGGGGTGTTGTAAAGCGACTTGTGCTCGTCCAGCAGCCGGTAGTCAAGGAGGGCGGGGAGGCGGGGGGGCGTGCGGGAGAGAAGGTCGCGGCGGATCATCACCACCGTGACGCCCGCGGGGCCGAGGTTCTTCTGGGCCCCCGCGTAGATCGCCCCGTATCGTCCCACCTCGAGGGGCCGACTCAGAAAATCGGAGGAGGCGTCGCAGGCGAGGGGCACGCCCGGAGGGGGAGCGGGCTCGGAAGACCACTGGGTGCCGTAGATCGTGTTGTTGGACGTGAAGTGGAGGTAAGCGGCCTGGGGATCGAGGCGCATCTCCTCCGCGGCGGGGATGCGGTCGAACTGGGTGGCCTCCGTGGAGGCGGCCACGCGCACGCGGCCCAGCTTCTCCGCCTCCTTGAGCGCGCCCTGGGACCAGTGGCCGGTAAGGATGTAGTCCGCGGAGGCGCCCGCGGGCCTCAGGTTCATGGGCAGCATCGCGAACTGCAGGGTGGCCCCTCCCTGCAGGAACAGCACCGCGTAGTCGGCGGGGATCCCCAGCAGCCCCCGCAAATCGGCCTCCGCCCCCGCGATGATCTCCTCGAACCAGGCCGAGCGATGGCTCATCTCCATCACGGACATGCCGCTGCCCGCGTGGTTCAGGAGGTCGGCGCGGACCCGCTCCAGAACGGGCACGGGCAGGGCCCCCGGGCCGGCGGAGAAGTTGTGGACGCGAAGGGCGGTCTGGGTAGCGGTCATCGACCCATTGTCGCATGCCCGGTCGCCGTCCCCCCCCCGCCCCCCCGGACAATTTTTTGGACGAAACCTTTAGCCCTCGGGGAACGTCTCATTCCCACAAAGGGGGTCCGTCCGGGCTCTTCTAGCCCACCGCGGACCGGCCCGCGCTTTAAGAGGGGAACCAGCACCGGGGGACCATTGATGGCAGAGGCTCAGAAGATGGACGCGCCGGGGCCCAACCTGAAGGAACGGCTCGAGGCTTACGAAAGGGAGTTGATCGAGTCCGCCCTGATCGCGACCGCGGGCAACCAGCGCCAGGCGGCGGCCCGTCTCGGCCTGTTGCCCACCACCCTGCACGAGAAAATGAAACGGCTGGGATTGCGCCCCGGTGTCCGCGCGGCGATCCAAGCCCGGGCCAGCTGAAGGAGGCCGCAGCCGCGGCCTAGTCGCCCACCCCCGGCCGTTCCGGGGCCGCCCGGTCCCGCCTCTTTTCGTCCAGCCGGCGGCACCCCTCAAGGAGGACCTGGCTGAAGGTCTGCCCGAGGGGTTGGCCGGGGCCGGGGTCGCCGGGAGCGAAGGAGAAGTGGCCTTCGCTGCAGGACACGAACTCGAAAACGGCGTCGGGGCCCGCGAGCGTGCCCGCTCTCGCCCCCACGATCTCGCCGTCGCGGAAGCTCACCTCTAGCCGCCGGTCCTCCGAACCCACGCTGAGCAGCCCGGTGAGTCGGCTCAAGTGGCACATCTGCAGGAGCCCGGGCGTGCCGATCACTTCCAGGCGTCCCTCCATGACCGGGCCCCGCCCGGCCGCGGGGCCGAGGTCGGAGTAACGCTTGAGGACGATCTGGATGCGGATGAGCAGCTCCCGGACGGGAGTGTCCTTGGAGAGGTACTCGTCGGCCCCCGCCTCCAGGCCGCGGTTCCGGTCCCGGTACTCGTCCCAACCGGAGAGGAAGATGAGGGGGGTGTGGCGCAGGAGGCTGTGCCCGCGCAGCCGGCGGCAGAACTCGATGCCGTCCACCCCGGGCATGGCCACGTCGGTGAGGACGAGCCAGGGACGCTTCTCCAGGGCCACCCGCAGGCCCTCCTCGCCATTGCCCGCCTCGTGGACGGTGAAGCCCCTCCGGGTGAGCGCATCCTTCAGGAACGTGCGGAAGATCCGGTTGTCGTCGACGACCAGGACCGTGCGCAGGGCCTCGGGAAGGGAATCCAGCTCGGGGAGGGCAGTCGGATCGCCGGGAAGACGGAGGGGGTTGTGGGAGGCGATCTGCTCGCGCTCGAGGTCCAGCTCCTGGAACTGGGCGCGCGCGTTCGCGCCGGTCTCGGGAGGGATCGTGCTCTCCAGCACCCGCCCGTCCTGGATCAGGGCCCGGCCCTCGCCCCCCTCGTGGGTGACGGTGAGCACGCCGCTGCGCGACTCGCGCCTCACCTGTTCGAGCAGGCCCGGAACCGCCTCCCCGCCCTCCTCCCGAACGCCCGACCGCTCGTGCCGGCCCCCGAGGACCCGCTCTACCTTGCGCAGGAGGATCTCGCGGGTGAACGGTTTGGTCACGTAGTCCACCACGCCGAAGCGGAAGGCCCGCACGCGCTCGCCAAAGTCCTTGTGGGCGGTCACGAAGACGACCGGGCAGCGGGCGGTCGTGGGGTCGGACTGGAGGGCCTTGAGCACGCCGTAGCCGTCCAAGCCGGGCATGGCGATGTCGCACAGGACGAGGTCGGGGGGATCCGGGCGCGCCAGCTCCAGGGCGCGGGTGGGCTCGCCCGTCGAGAGCACCGAGTAGCCCGCAGAGCGGAGGATGGTCTCGACCAGGAGCCGGATCTGCGGCTCGTCTTCAACCACCAGGATCTTGGCGGCGGTCTGGCCTGCCAAAGCGTCTCCTCCGATCCCAAGATTATCGCGCAACAGAGGCTCCGGGACGCGCTCTCCTCAGGGGCCGATGCGGCCGTCCCAAGAACGATCGCCATCGGTAAGGATGAGGCGGGCCCCCGGCCGCAGGGTCACCTGGGCGCCGGAGAGGCGCACCTCCACCCATTCGCCCCGCACCGAGACCCGGTCCGGGGTGGCCGCATCGTCGCCCCGCCACAGGCTGCGGCGGCGACCGTCGGGGCTAAGGGAGGCCAGGAACGCGGTGACCAGAGCCTGGGCGGGAAGGTTCTCGTCCTTGTCCGCCCCCAGGGCCACCACCCCGACCTCCAGGCGGTAGTCCGCGCCCGTGCGCAGGTCGCGTGGTCCCTGGTCGAGGCCGGTTGCCCGATCCCCGTCCGCGTCCAGGTAAAGAACCGCGCGGAGCCGGCCGGAGACGGGCTCGCCGGTCGGCAGGTAGAGGGCTTCCTGCACCGGGCGGTCCAGGGTCAGGCGCAGCACGAGGTCGCCCCGGTCGAGGGCGGCGTGCACCTCCACGATGCGGGCCTCGGGTCCCCGCTCCCCCTCCGCCTCGGTGGCGATCACGGGCGGCCGCGCCCCCCAGTAGAAGAGGGGTCGGCCCAGAGCGAAAGCGAGCAAGAGCACGGGGAGCAGCACGGTGGCAGAAGCCTAGCACAGCGGGTGGGGCGTGCTATCCTCACCGGCCGTGCCCATCGCTGCCGACGGAAACCGTCTCTCGCCCCCTCCCCGGCGGCGGCCGTGATCACCGACGCCCACATCCACGTCCAGCCCTGGTGGGAGATGAAGCCCGCCGTCCTCGAGGTCATTACCCGGGGCCGCCCCGACGTGGACGAGTTGCAGAAGATCATGAAGAGCCCGACCCACCTGCTGCGTCGCCTGGACGCGGACGGGATCGACCGCGCGGTGCTGGTCAACTACCCGAGCCCCGATCTCATGGGCTTCGGCCACAAGGTCAACGAGTACGTGACGGAGTACTGCGCGGCCGCACCCGACCGGCTCCTCCCCATGGGGGGGGTGCATCCCCGCTTCGCGGAGGACGCGGCGGCCGAGGTGCGACGCGCGGCCGGGCTGGGCGTGCGCGCCCTCAAGCTGCACCCGCCTCACATGGGGGTGGAGCCCAACGCGTACCTCCATGGGCTGGACGCCCTGCGCGCCATCTATGAAGAGGCCCAGCGGCTGCGCCTGCCCGTGATGATCCACACCGGGACCTCGATCTTCCCGGGGGCGCGAAGCCGCGCCGGCGAGCCCATGGCGGTGGATGACGTGGCCGTGGACTTCCCCGAGCTCACGATCATCATCGCCCACGGCGGACGGCCCCTCTGGATGGAGCAGGCCTTCTTCCTGGTCCGGCGCTTTCCACGGGTCTACATGGACGTGTCCAGCATCCCGCCCCGCAACATCCTGCGCTACTTCCCGCGCCTGGCCGAGATCGCGGACAAAGTGCTCTACGGCAGCGACTGGCCGGCCCCCGGGGTCCTGAGCATGGCCAAAAACCTGCGGGACTTCCAGGCCCTGGGCCTGTCCGCGGATGTGCAGGCGAAGATCCTGGAAGACAACGCCCGCAAGCTGTTCCCCTGAAGGCGACGTCTCAGTCGTTCTCTTCCAGGGTGAAGGCCAGCAGCAGCGTGCGTTGGGGGGAGCGCCGCCTTGGGCCCGGATCCCGCCGGCAGTTGTTGTCGTCGGAGAGGAGATAGACCCAGGTCTCCCCCTCCGTGCCCGGCCGGGCGTCGATCCCCTCGAAGTTGTAAAGAGAGAGCGGCTCGTCGAGGCGCGCGATCTCGCGGCCCTCGAGGTTGCCGGCTTCCAGGCTGGCCCGCTCGATCAGACGGATCCGGCCGGCCAGGGGCGGATAGCGACGCTCCAGGACCAGGACGTCCCCCGAGGGGAGCAGGGCGGCGCCCGTCGGGCGCAAGGCGGCCGCGGACCGGGCGCGATCGTAGAAGAGGGGAAAAGAGGTCAAGGACCAGGAACGGTCGCCGCCCAGCCAGGCGGTGGCGCCCTCGTGCTCGGGCGAGGCCACTTCGCCGATGGCGAGCAGGCGCCCGTCGGCCAGGCCGGTCATGGCCTCGATGCCGAGGTTGGGCTCCAGACGCGAGAACCCCGGGGCCTCGGGTAAGGCGGTGGCGATGCCCCTGAGCGGAGGCTCGCCCGGGGGATACCGCCAGAGCCGGTGCCGTCGCTCGAAGCTGACAATCAGGCTCCCGTCGGGCATCCGCGCCAGGCCCTCCGCATCCCCTTCATCGTGGGTCAGGGCAAGGTCCCCGGGAGCCCGCAACGGGCTCAGCTCGGGATCGCTCAGATCGGAAAGCCACCCCTCGCTCCCGTAGACGAGGGTGGCCTCGAACTCGTAGCCGCAATCGGAGATGGCGAGAAGACGCTGCCCGTTCCGACTCACGCGCAGATCCGAGAGTCCGCCGAAGTGCGCGTCGGGCGAGCTCAGCCAGAGCCCCCCCCGGTAGCGGAGGCTCCCCAGCTCGGCTTGGGCCGGCTTCACGGGGTTCAAGGGAACGGGTCTGACGTCGAGGGCGATGCGGGAGGCGCGCTCGCGGGGAAGGACCGCCACCAGACCGAGGACGACAACCGCCAGGACGATGAGGACGCGTCGAGCCCGGGCCCCATAAGCCCGGGGCGCGGGCCCGGGAGCGGGGGGTTCCTTCTCCGCCAATCCCCGCCCGGCTTCGGTCGCAGCGGCCGTGGTCACCGACACCCTAGACTTTGAAGAGAAAGCGCTTCCGGGCGGGCCTGACCCTTCGTGTGCTCGCCCAACCGCATCTCCGATTATCTCCCCCGGAAAGACGCCCCGTCTGCCGGTCATGAATCGGCCCGGGTCCGACCCCCCGGGCGCAGGGACCGTGGGGAGAACAAATGGCGAATGATGGGTCCCGGCCTTCGAAACGCGAGGACACTCTCGGCTTCGAAGGGCAGGCGCACCGTCTTCTTTGACCTTTGGGCGGGCGCGTCGGTTGGCTGGGTTTTCGCGCGGCGACGCCGGAAGGCCTCGTGGGCATCAGATCACAGGGGAGCGTGCGCCTCGCGGCTCCTTGCGCCGCGAGCGGTTTCTTCGACGAGCAGGAGGCCCGACCGGCCTCCCCTAGACCCCTCAGGTCCCCCCGTAGCCGATGGTGATCCCGCCATCTTCCAAGATCACGGGAACCTGGCGGACGCCCTTCGAATGGCCGAGCATCTCCTCCAGGTCCGGGGCCGACCGCTTAACATTGCGGTAATCGACCCGGTAGCCTCTGCCGGCGAAGGCCTCACGGGCCTCGGCGGTGTAGGGTCAGTTGTCCTTGCCGTAGATCACGACCCGGCGGTCGGCGCTCATGCCCCAGTATACCGGCCTCGCGGTCGGGGGACAGGCTTGGGGTATTATCTGGCCCCGTGGTCATCGAGAGCGTGGCCGTGGTGGGCTCCGGCCTCATGGGTCGGGGGATAGCCTACGCCGCTGCCCTGGGCGGCTTCCCCACCGCCCTGCACGACGTTTCCCGGCCCGCCCTGGAACAGGCCCTGGCCCAGATCCGCCGCGACCTGGACGAAGGGCTCGCCCGGGGCAAGGTCTCCGCGGAGGAGGCCGCGGCCGCCATCGCCCGCATCTCCCCCGAGCAGGAGCTGGAGGGGGCGATCGCCACCGCCGGCTTCGTGGTGGAGGCGGTACCCGAGGAGATCGGCCTCAAGCTGCGCACGTTCGCGCGTCTGGACGCGCTCGCCGCCGAGCACGTGGTCCTGGCCACCAACACCTCCGCCCTCTCCATCACCGAGATCGCGGCTGCCACCCGCCACCCCGGGCGTGTGATCGGCATGCATTTCTTCAACCCCGTCCCAAAAATGAAGCTGGTAGAGATCGTGCGGGCCCTGGAGACCACGGAGGCCGCGGTCGCGGCCGCCACCGAGGTGGCCCGCCGGATGGGGAAAGAAACCGTGCTGGTCAAGGAGTCGCCGGGCTTCGTCACCTCGCGCATCAACGCCTTGATCGGCAACGAAGCCTTCTTCATGCTCCAGGAGGGGGTGGCCTCGGCCCGGGACATCGACAAGGCCTTGAAGCTCGGCCTCAACCACCCCATGGGGCCGTTCGAGCTCGTGGACCTCGTGGGCCTGGACACGCGCCTGGCCGTCCTCGAGTTTCTGCACCGAAGCCTGGGCGAGAAATACCGCCCCGCCCCCCTCCTCGTCCAGCATGTCAAGGGAGGCCGCCTGGGCAAGAAGGCCGGCCGGGGCGTCTACGATTACGACGGGAGCTAGGCCGCCCATGTCCTACCGCAACCTCGTCTTGGCGCTGGACGGAGCGGAGGGGGCACGCGTGGCGACCCTCACCGTGAACCGCCCCGAGGTGCGCAACGCCCTCGACACGGAGACGGTGGCGGAGTTCCATGCTGCCCTGGAGGCGGTGCGGGCCGAGCGGGCCACCGTGCTCATCATCACCGGGGAGGGGGACAAGGCCTTCGTCTCGGGGGCGGACATCCGCGCGATCCGCGCGCGTCGGCGCGACGACGCCCTCGCCTCCGTGAACTCCCGGCTCATGTCCGCGGTTGAGAACCATGACGCGATCTCGATCGCGGCCGTGAACGGCTACGCGCTGGGGGGCGGCTGCGAGCTGGCCCTGGCCTGCGACCTGCGCCTGGCCGCCGACACCGCGGTCTTCGGCCTGCCCGAGGCCAGCCTCGGCATCATCCCGGGGGCGGGCGGCACCCAGCGCCTGCCCCGCGTGGTCGGCTTGGGCCGGGCCAAGGAGTTGATCCTGACCGGGGCCCGCTGGGACGCGCGGCAGGCGCTGGCCTACGGGCTGGTCAGCCAGGTGGTGGCCCCGTCGGCCCTCATGGCGGCGGCGCGGGCGATGGCGGAGCGGGTGCTCCTTCTGGGTCCCCTGGCCCTCCGCCTGGCCAAGGCCGCCCTCAACGCCTCCAGCCAGGTGCCGCTCTCCGCCGGCCTGCTCTATGAGTCCACAGCCCAGGCCATCACCTTCGAGTCAAAGGACAAGATGGAAGGAACGGGGGCGTTTCTGGAGAAGCGGAAGCCTCGTTTCACGGGCGAATAGGAGACTCCTATGCGGAATTTCGGCGGGATTCTGATGATCCTTGGCATCCTGGGCTTCTTCTACAGCGCTTCCCAGCTGTCCAAGTACGACCCCGTGCCCGATGGCCTCAGCATCGGCGACACCATGAAGCTACCCGCCGGCCGGTGGGACATGGGCCGCTACGTTTGTGCGGCTGCGGGCGGCTTCGGCCTCCTCATGGCGCTCTACCCCAAGGGGCGATAAGGCGTGCGTCGGGTCTGCGTCTTTTGCGGCTCGAGTCCGGGCCGGGACCCGAGGTACGTCGCGGCCGCCCGGGAGCTGGCCGGGGCCCTGGCCGCCCGCGGACAGGGGCTCGTTTTTGGGGGCGGGAGCGTGGGCCTCATGGGCGTGCTCGCCGACGCCCTGCTCGCGGCGGGAGGCGAGGCCTTGGGCGTGATCCCCCACGGCCTGGTCGCCCGCGAGATCGCGCACCCGAGCCTCACCGAGATGCGGGTGGTTCCCAGCATGCATGCGCGCAAGGCCCTCATGGCGGAGCTGGCCGATGCCTTCGTGGCCCTGCCCGGCGGCTTCGGCACCTTCGAGGAGCTCCTGGAGATGGTGACCTGGGCGCAGCTCGGCATCCACCGCAAGCCCATTGGCCTGCTCAACGTGGCCGGCTACTACGATTCCCTGATCGCGCTCGTGGACCACGCCGTGCGCGAGGGCTTCGTCTCCCCCACCAACCGCGGCCTCATCCTCGTGGACAGCGAGCCCGGTCCCCTCCTGGAGCGGCTCGCCGCCCACCGGGGCCCGGCGGGACCGGAGTGGGTCATGCCCGACGAGGCCTGAGCGGCTCAGAATCCGAGGTGGCGCGCCAGGTCCGGGTTCTCGGGACGGACCCGCCAGATCCAGGCGTCGAGCGCGTAGTGCGTGGCCTGGGGTAGGGCCAGAAGGGGCACCAGCAGGGCCAGGGCGGCCGGCCCCAAGAGAATGGCGGGGCCGGGGAAGAGCGCCGCGCGCTCGTGCCAGACGAAGCGATCCCACGCCCATTCTTCGAACCAAGCCGCGGCCAGGAGGGGGGCGAGGTAGAGGGGCCAGGCCCCCGCCCGGAAGAGCGGGGCCACCGCCGCTCCCGAGCCCGCAAAGCGCGCCCGCCCGTAGATCCAGACCAGGCCCAGATAGGGCAGGCCATGGACGAGCACGTTGGTCACGGTGAAAGCGTAGTCCGAGTTCAGGGCCACGATCCCCACGTACCACGACAGCCAGGTCGTGACCACGATGAGGTTCTTGCCCGCGCTCACGGGCCGGCCGCTGAGGAGGAGCTGGGCCTGGCGCAGGACGTAGGCGGCGGTGATGGCCAGGTGGAGGGGCCACAGGAGCTCCGCCGACCCCTTGGGCAGCCCGGGGAGGAAGTCTCCCTCGATGAACCACTCGAACTCTCGGGGCAGGTGGGCGTGCCAGTAAAGAAGCGGGTAGAGGGTGGCGCTGTATATGGCCGCGTCGTCAAGCACGCGGTCGAGGCGGGAGCGCACGCCCAGGCGACGGCGGTAGAGGGCGACCCAGCCGTACTGCTGGCGCACAAAATGGACGACGGCCAGGTAGGCGAGCACCCGCCAGAACAGCGTGGCCGAGCCCGAGTAGAGCAAGACGCCGATCCCGTAGGCAGCCACGGGGAGGCCGAGATAGAGACCCGGCCGCCGCCGCACCTCCGCGGGGTCCAGGTAGACCCGATAGGCGGTGGCCCAGACGTGGGCCACGTCGACGAAGAGGACCGTCGCCACCCACGTCCAGAGCGGCAGCGCCCCCGCCAGGCGCCCGTGTGCTTTCCCCCAAAGCAGGAGGGCGAAGGCGAGGAGGGCCGAGCCACCGAAGACGGCCACGTCCCAGCGCGCGGAGACGAGCCAGGGGCCGGGGGCGGGGCGCGGAGCCACGCTCGTGGTCACGCCGCCCAGCTCGGGAGGGTGTGCCCCCGCTCCTTGAGGATTCCCTCCGCGGCCCGGATCCCCCAATACTGCGCCTCCTCGAAGAGGGCCATTCCGGAGAGGTCGGTGTGGGCGAAGCGGACGCGGCCCAGCGGGCGCCCGGAGGCGGCGAGGGCCTCGCTCCAGCAGAAGCCGGGCCGCGGCCGCACCATGGCGTGGCCCCAGAGATAGACGTCGATCCGCTCCACGAGGTCGCGCAGGTCGGGGTGGGCGGGCCGGAGATCGTCCAGGATCACGGTCACCCACTCTTTCCAGGCGGTGGAGAGCAGCCGTGCGCGGGCCCGACGCGTGTCGTCGTCGACCAGAGGCAGGTAGTAGGTGAGGACGGTTGGCCCATGGTCGCGACCGGATTGGTGGGTCGCCACCACGTAACCGAGGGAGGGGCTGTCAAAGAGGACATTGTCCCAGGCCAGGGGAAAGCCGCGGGAAAGGGGGCGGTCGCGGAGGGTAAGGTTGGCCACCATCCAGGAGCCGTAGACGGTCTCCTTAAGATGAGCGGGCGGCGACGCACGGTAAGGCGTAAGGAGGGGAGCGGCCAGGAACCGGGGCAGGGCGAAGACGACCTGATCCGCGCCCAGCGCCACCGCGCGACCCTCCGCCTCGTCGTAGTACGTCACCCGGACGCCGTCCGGGCCGGGATCGACCTCCGTCACGGTGGCCCCCAGCCGCAGGCGCTTCCCCACCCCTCTGGCCAGATGGCTCACCAGCCGGCCGTTGCCCTCGGGCCAGGTCAGGAACTCCGCCGGCTCCTCCTCCCCCTTCTCGTTCAGGAGGCGGGCCGCAAAGTAGTGAATGCCGGCCCAGGCCGAGGTCTGGCCGAGGTGGGCCCCGAAGTCGTCGCGGCAGCCGTATTCCACGAACCAACGCAGGGCGGGCGAGGTAAAGCCCCGCTGGGCGAGGTACTCGGCCATGGAGAGGCGGTCGAGGGCGCGCACCTCCCCCGCATCCGAGCCGCGGGCCCGGGGCAGAGCGAAGGCGCGGCGCCCCGCGGCGTCGCGCCAGCGGGACCACCGCCGCATGTCCTCCTCGAAGGCTTTGAGCTGGGCGAGGTCGTCCGCGCGGGCGGTCGCCCGCGGAAAGAGCCCCTCGTGCCATTGGCCGCGGAGGAAGAGCCGCTCCTGCGGCTCCCGGCAGAGGACCTCCTCGGCGTAGACCGGCCGTCCCCGGGCATCCCGGCCCCTCACCGCGCCCACCTCCTCCAGGAGCGCGACCAGCGCGTGGTTGTCGGGGGAAGGGACGGGCACGTAGTGAGCGCCCCAAGGGTAAGCCGTGACCGGTCCGGCGCCCGCGCGGGCGGTGCCCCCCGGCGCATCCTCCAGCTCCAGCATAAGAAAGTCGTGAAAGCCCGCCCGGTCCAGGGCCCAGGCCGCGGACAGACCGGCTACCCCCGCCCCCAGGATCGCGACCGCCACCTCCTCGCGCCGCGAGGCCGGCGGCCGGAAGCCATCCCGGATCCGGTGGCCACGACGGTGGGAGCCGCCCACGATCGCGCCTTCGATTCTGGCCCCGCTCCCCCCGCGCCCTGTCCCGCAGGCGGCCAAGCCGAGACCGGCCAGGCCCCGGAGCACGTCCCGACGGGACAGGCCCACCTCAGCGCGCGCTGGAAGGACCGCCGATGCCGAGCGATTCGAGGAGCGGTTGGTTGGAGCGCTCGCGGCCCAGGAAGGTCCTGACCAGGTCCTCCGCGTCGCGGGAGCCGCCCGCGGCGTAGACGTCGTTCCGCAGGCGCATCCCCACCTCCTCGCTCAGGAATCCGTCTTTGGATTTCTCGAAGGCGGTGGCCATGTCCTCCGCGATGGCCTTGGACCAGAGATAGCCGTAATAGCCCGCGTCATAGCCGACCAGGTGGCCCCAGTAGGCGCCGAAGTGGCTGCCCTCGGGGGGGGCCAAGAACACATCCGCGAACGTCTGGTTGAGGATGGCCTGGGGGTCCTTGGGCTGGCCGGCCACGGGGGCCGCGTGCAGGCGCAGGTCGCCGAGGCCGAGGGCGAGCTGGCGGCAATAGTCGGTGCCGCTGGTGGCGAGCCGGGCCTCCTTCAGCCTCTTGATGACGGCGGCGTCGATCTTGCGGCTGGGGTCCCGGTAGTCGGCGGCAAAGCGGTCGAGGATCGCGGGGGCCCAGGTCCAGGCCTCCAGCATTTGGGAGGGGGCCTCCACGAAGTCGCGGGGGACATTGGTGCCCGCGAACTGGCCATACTTGGCCCGGGTGAGGATGGAATGCATGGCGTGGCCGAATTCGTGGAAGAGGGTCTCCACCTCCGCGTGGGTGAGGAGGGAGGGACGGTCTTTCCCGGGGGCGGTGAAGTTGCAGATGAGGGCCACCACCGGCCGTTGGTAGAGGCCGTCCGCTCGGAGCTTGCCGTCGATGATCGGGAATTCCGCGAAGTGGTTGAACTTCCCGTCCCGGGGGAAGAGGTCGAGGTAAAAGGTGCCCAGGGGCTCCCCCGAGGCGGCGTCGGTGACGACCCAGAGGGTGACGTTCTCGAACCAGGGGGCGGGGTTCTCGATCTGCTCGAATTTGAGCCCGAAGATCCGCTGGTACACCTCGAACATCCCCGTGAGGCAGCGCTCCATGGGGAAGAAGACGCGAAGGGCCTCCGCGTCCACGTTGTGCTCTTTCTTCTTGAGCTGGTTCTCGTAGTAGCGCCAATCCCAGCTCTTTATGGTGGCGTCCCGGCCGCCGGTGTCCGCCGCCTTCATGGCCGAGAAGCGGGCCAGCTCGGCCCGGAACTTGGGCTGCAGACCCCGGTTCAGGTCCTCCAGGAAGCCCTGGGCCCGGGCCCCCGTCTTGGCCATGCGGGGTTCGATCTGGTAGTCGTCCCAGCTCTTGTAGCCGAGCAGGGCGGCGATCTGGTCGCGCAGGCCGACGATCTGCGCGAGCAGGGGCCCGTTCTCCGCCTGGGCCAGGGTGGAGCGAGCCTCGTCGAACCGGCGGCGGGTGGCCTCCCGCCGCGCATTCTCCCCCACCATGATCGCGTGGGGAGTGACGTTGGCGAGAAGGTCGTAGGTCCCTTCCTTGTTCTTCACCCCTTCGAGAAAGGTCTCGGGGACGCACTCCAGCTCCTCGCGGGTGAAGGTGACGACCTTCTTCGCGTTCGTGATGTTGACTTCGAAGTCGTTGGAGAGGCGGGCGAGCTGCTTCTGCAGGGCCTCCACCCGGTCGCGCGTAGCACGGTCGAGGTGCAGCCCCGCCCGGCGGTAGTCCCTCATCGTGTCCTCGAAGAGCTTCAGGTCTTCCCCCGCGAGGGGAGGCCGCTTTTTGGATCGATAGGCTTCTTCGAAGGCCCGGCAGGCCTTGTAGACGTCCTCGCGGTAGACGACACCCACCGACCACTCCTGCAGGGCCACCAGCTGCTGCCCGGCCGCCTCCCGCAGAGACTTGTCCGTCCGCGTCTCCTTCATGAGGAGGAGCCGCTCGGCGGCGAGAGAGACGGGGTAGCCGATGGCGTCGAGGGCGGCGATGGTGCTCTCGAAGGTGACCCGGGCCGGATCCTGAGCGGCCAGGGTGGACAGGTGTCGATCCGCCTCCGCCATCGCTCCCTTGGCGCTTGCCTCCACCTCGGCCGGGGTCTGCTCGAACCGCGGCAGCTCGAGCGCGGCCCGGGCCCGCGCGGCGGCGGCCTGGAAGTCGGCCAGGGTGCGGAGCTTCCGCGGCTCTGCGCCCGCGATACGCGACACGGCGACGACCACGAACAGGGCGATGAGTACGGCACGCATGGAGTGTTCTCCTTTCAGTTCCAGTGGCGCCACTCCTCTTCGTAGTAGCGCACCAGGGCCTGGTTGTTCAGACGGTTCACCTCGGTGGGGACGGGTGCCATGTCGGGCCCCAAGATGAAGAGCGAGGCCAGCGTTTCGGGGTCGAGGTAGCGCAGGCCGGGGATGACCGCGCGGGGCGGGTCGAAAGGCCGGAGGGCGGCCAGAGCGTAGCCCCACTCGCCGAAGGAGGGGACGAGGGCGTGGTAGGGCCGCACGTGGAAGCCCGCGGCCTCCAGGGTCCGCGCGATGCACCAATACGACTTGCGGGCCATGAGGGGGGACGTGCTCTGCACGGCCAGCGCCCCCTCCGGGTCGAGGTGCCTGGCGACCAAGGCGTAGAAGCGGGTGGTGTAGAGCTTTCCCAGGGAAAAGCTGTGGGGATCGGGGAAGTCCGCGAAGGCGGCGTCGAAGAGGCCATGGCTGGTCTCCTCTCCCAGCCAGACGAGGGCGTCCTCGTTGACCACGTGCACCCGGGGATCCAGGAGCGATCCTCCGTTCAGCTCGCGCAGCATCGGGTTCTCCACCGCCAGGCGGGTCATCTCCGGGTCGAGATCAACCAGTTGAATTTCTTTCACGGAATCGTGCTTCAGGATCTCACGAACGGCGAGGCCGTCGCCTCCGCCCAGGACCAATACCCGCTGGGCGCGGGGAACCAGGGCCAAGGCGGGATGCACCAGGGCCTCGTGGTAGCGGTACTCGTCCACGGATGAAAACTGCAGGTTCCCGTTGAGGAAGAGCTGGAAATGGTGCCGCGAGCGCGTGAGGACGATCCGCTGGTAGCGGGTGCTGCGGGCGAAAACGACCGTGTCCGCATAGAGCCCGTCTTCCGCGAGCTCCGTAAGATGGTCGCCGTAGGCGAATCCGGCCAGGAGGGCCAGGGTCACGGCCAGGCCCTTGATCCTGAGGTCGCGGACGGCGGGCAGCAAGGGAGCGAAGAGCCAGGTCGACCAGAGCCCCACCCCTGCGTTGGCCAGGCCCAAGAGGAGGGAGGTGCGCACGAGACCGAGCTGCGGCACGAGGAAGATGGGGAACAAGAGCGAGGCCAAGAGGGCGCCCAGGTAGTCGAAGGTGAGAACCTTGGCCACCAATTCCTTGAAGTCGACGGTCTCGCGGAGGATCCGCAACACGAGCGGGATCTCGAGCCCCACCAGGGCCCCCACCAGGAGCACCACCCCATAGAGCACGGGTCGAAAGAAGTTGGGCAGGTGGGCGAAGGAGAGGAACAGAATCGGGGCCGAAGCCCCCCCCAGGAGCGCCACCGCCAGCTCGATCTCCACGAAGCGCCGAACGAGGCCCCGTTGGACGTAGCGGGACAGGTAGGAGCCCAGGCCCAGAGCCGAGAGGTAGACGCCGATGACGATGGAGAACTGGGTGACGGAGTCGCCCAGTACGTAGCTGGCCAGGGTCCCCGCCACCAGCTCGTAGACGAGCCCGCAGGCGGCCACCACAAGGACGGTCAAATAGACGAGGGGAGAGCGCATGGGGAGCGAGGTTCAGCGCCTCCCGCCTAGCCCCGGATGGCCGCGGAGATGATCATCGAGAGCCCGAGGATGAACGCGCCCAGGATGATGCCGAGGCCGACGTTGTGATCCTCCGCGATCTCCTTGGTGAGCGAGAAAGGGAGGATCTTCTCGATGATCCAGAATGCCCCAAAAAGAACCAGGCAACCCAGCAGGGAGTAGAGCACCGAGTCCAAAACCGGCCGCGCATGGTTGGCGATCCATTGCTCGATCACTTCACTTTCCTCCTGTCCAGTAGTAGTAGGAACGGTAGCCGCCGGGGGACTGTCGCACGCTGGCGGGGACGAGCCCCCGGCGGGGAGAGCCGAAGTCCCAGCCCTTCCAGGTGGCGAGGCTATAGCCCCCGAGCACGATCACCGCGAACACGGTATACGCGAGCTTCATGCTAGTCGTCTCCCCCTCCCCCCCTCGTAAACCAGGGATGGTCGCTGTCGCTCCACCGCTGCGACTCGAATCGGAAGTGCCGCCAGGCCAAGAAGAGGGGCCAAGCGGCGAGGGCCAGGAGGGCGAGGACGATCTGGTGGACGCGGGGGACATGGCTGCGCACGCTGACCTCGTAGCCCTGGGGCGGGCGACCCGCCTCCCATTGCGGGGCCAGGCGCATCACGTAGCGCCCCGCGGGCACCGCGGCCACGTAGGCAACCCCCTCCCTCCCCCCTTCCGACCAGGACCCATCGCTGTCCACGCCCGTGTAGTACGACACCTCAAGGTCGAACTCGTCCAGCCCTCCCGTCTCATCGTTGACGAGGGCCCCGTCCAGGTAGAGCCAGGAGTTGTTGACGGGGGCCCGGACCCGGACCTCCAAGTTGCCTTCGTCGGGGACCACGAAGGGATCGGTGAAGAGAGCTGCCTCCGGCGAGCCCGGCGCCGCAGTGCGGGGGATGCTCACCGACTCCTTGAGGAGAGGATGCCCGCCCGAAACTGTGAAGCCCAGGAAGAGAAGGACGGCTACGGCCAGGCCGAGAAGGAAGCGCGCATAAACGTGCCGGGCCTCGTGGAAGGGCGGCGGCTGGTGGGGCGCGATCCCCTGGGGCTCCGGAGGGCTCCCCGTGAGGCCGAACGCTTTCCAGATCGCCTCCCCCCCCGCGTACGTGCCCAGGCTCCAGTTGAGTTCCGTCCGGGTGCCCTCCCTGGAAAGCATGAGGGGAGGGCAGATGTAGTCCGCGGTGTCCGTCTCGTCTCCCCGCGCCACCGCCCAGTAGAACTCCCCCAGGACGTGGTCCACGCGGGCAGTGCCGCCCTGGAAGTGCCGGAAGGACTGACCCCGGTACTCCTTTCGCGACATACCGTTGATCACGTCCCCCGCGTTCACGGGCTCCACGAATGACCAGTGGCCCTTGGCTTCCACCAGCCAGCGGAAGCCGTGGCGCGGCTCGTAGAGGAGGTACTCGTCCCAGGGGTAGCGCACTCCTTCCGCGGTGACGGAGCGCTGCATGAAGCCGATGACCGTCCATTCGATGCCCGCCCATCGGCCCGTCGATCCCAGGGGAACGAGAGGCGTCACCGGCGGGTGGGAAAGGGCCTCGAGCACGGCCAAGTCCCGGGTGGCGTCGAGCAGGGAGCCGCAGTAGGGACAGGCGATGCGCTGGGCCTGGTCGGGGGCGTGGATCTCCAGGGGACCACCGCATTTCGGGCAGGAGAGAGCCGCCACCGCGACTTTCGTCCGTCGCTCCTCGTCGCTCCGGGTCCGGGTGAGGCCCAAGTCCTCGATGGCCACTTCCCGGCCCACGAACAGGGCTTCCGCGGTGGCGCCCGTGCCGTAGTCGAGGGTGCCGAACTGCCCGCCCGGCCCGGAGAGGTCGGCGTAGCGCAGCATGCTGCCCGGCGCCACGTCGAAGGGCAGCTCGCCCTCAGCCGTCACGAAGCGGGCTTCGCCGGCCTCGATCACCACGAACGTGCCCGGGGGGCCGAGATCCAGGGTCTGGCCCACCCGGAGGTCGCCAAAGTGGGGCGCGGGCGGCACCGGGACCCGTCCCAAGTAGTGGAACTTCCCCTGCGATTCCGAGAGCCAGGCCCAGGTGCCGTCGCGGAAGCCCAGGAGCCACTCGTCCCAGGCGCCCGTGCCATAGTCGAGTTGCAGCCGGCCCACGAGGTCGAAGCGCGGGGCGCCCTCGTACCCGCCCTCTTGGCCGAGGGCGAGCACGGAAGAGGTTGGGATCAGCTCCGCGACTTTGCCGTAGGCAGCCAGGTCCGCTCCCTTGCGAGCCACCGCCACTCCGCAGTGGTCACAGATCCGGAGCAGGGATGAACCTAGCCGGAAGACGAGGGGGCCTCCACAGGAGGGACACCGGCCCTCGTACCCGCTCACACCTCTCCCCGCGGGCAGGAGCGCACAAAGACCCGGCTCGCCTTTAGGACCTCGGTCAGGCGCTCTTCCCAAGGCCAGGGGTCGCGGGGACGACAGCAGTAGAGGTTGAACCCGGCAAAGCCCCGCTCCGGGAAGGTGTGGCACGCGAGGTGCGACTCCGTCAGGAGGAGAAGGCCGGTGACCCCGCCTCCATCCGGGAAGACCCGCCACTGCGCGTCCCCCGCCGGGCGCAGCCCCAGATCCTGCACGATGCGATCAAAGATCCCGGCCAGGAGGTCGCGCGACCTTAGGGCAGCGGGCGCGCAGCCGTGCGCGTCCACCAGCCACTCCACGCCGAGGGGGACGGGCGTCACACTGAGGCCGGTGGACGGCGCTTCAGAGCTTCACCTCCGCGACCTTCCCGTCCTCGAAGATGACGGTGAGGTCGGCGTAGGTCCAGCGAGCCTTGTTGCCGAAGACCACCTCTCCCTGGGGGGCACCAAAGAGGCCGCGCACCTCGTCGAAGCTCATGCCGGGCTTGATCTCGCGGCGACCGCCGGCAGCCGCGGGCGCCGGGCCGGGCCCCGGACGCGCACCCGAGCCCGCCGCCCCCGCCATGGCCCCCGCGATCATCTGCGGCATCATCATCCCGATCCCCGCCCCCAGGCCGAGGCCGGCCGTGCTCCCTGTCTCCCCGGGGTTGTTGGCCGCCGCTTCCACCGCCCGCGCCGCCTTGAACGCCATGTACCGCTGCACGTCACCCACCGCGCCCATGCCCGCCCGCTCGTCGATCATCTTCTCGACCTCTTCGGGCGGGGTAATGGCCCCGATGAGGAAGTCCACCAGCTCCAGGCCGTACTTGCCAAAGTCATCCGCCACCCGGCCCTTGAGCGCTCCCGCCAACTCGTCGTAGTGGCGCGGCAGGTCCAAGATTGTCTTCAGGGTCTCTCCCAGGAGGTCGTTCAGGCGGGCCACGCAAATGTCACGGAGGAAGTCCTCGATGGCATCCGTCGAGTATTGGCCGCGGGTCCCCACGAGCTGGGCCAGGAAGATCCCAGGGTCGGCCACGCGCATGGAAAGGCGGCCGAAGGCGCGTAGACGCACCATCGACAACTCGGAGTCGCGGAAGGCGATGGGCTCCTTGGTCCCCCACTTCATGTCGGTGAAGGTCTGGCGGCTGATGAAGTAGACCTGGGCCTGGAAGGGGGAGGTGCCGCCGAAGGCTATCTTCAGGAGCCGGGTGAGGAGGGGTAGGTTCAAGGTGGTGAGGGTGTGACGTCCCGAGGCAAAGGTGTCCAGGGCCTTCCCATCCCGGAAGAAGGTCGCCCATTGGTTGTCCTGCACGATGAGCTGAGCGCCCAGCTTGATGTCCGCGGAGCCGGAGGGCGGCTCGCGATGGACGATCTCGCGGCCGGAGTCGTCGAAGTGCTGGATGACCTCGAGCAGCGCCATTTGCCGTCCTCCCTTACTGGATGCCGCTCAGGATCGCCTCGCGATCGCCGAGGCGCGCGTCGAGGGCGTCGAGGGCGGCCAGGAAGGACTGGACCCCGGCCCCCCCCGCTGGGCTCCCCGCCGCTTGCACGGCCGAGCGGGCCGCATCCACCCCTCCCAGGAGGGAGAGGTCGAACGCATAGATCCGATCCAGCGCGGCCTCGTCTACCTTGACGGTGGCGAAGAAGCCGGCGTAGCCGCGATCCGCGTAGCGGATGCGGGCCACCACCTTGTCCAGCCGTTTGCGTGCGGTCTCGATGTCGTTGATGCCGTCGAGGGCGCCGGACCGGCTGGCCGCGAGGGCCAGCCCGTCGAGGATCTTTTTGGCCTCTTCCAGCCGTGCGGAGAGGTACTCCCTCTGTAGGCGATCGGCGTCGCGCCGCAGTTCCTTCTCCCGGTAGCCCTTGAAGCCCGGGATCTCGTTCGCGATCTGCTCAAGGGCGTTTTGTCCGCCCCGCGCCTTGTTGAGGATGGGCTCCATGTTCCCCCCGTTTTGCCACATCGTCGGATCACGCCACGTTCTTGCCGCCGCGCCTCACGCCGGGAACCAATGCCTTAGTTTATGCCAAGATCCGCCGACGGGGGCCCCCAGAGGGGGTCCTGTCTAAGGCGACCGCGCCCACGGGGCATCCACCCAACAGACTCGAGTCCGCGAGGCATGCCGCGAGCAGTCTCCGTTCACTTCCCAATCGGCACATCCAGTTTGTCGCTCGCAAACGCAACCGGCCCCGCATAGGACGCCCGAATCGAGTCTTGCACCGCCGCCTTCTGCCTCTCTACGTCTGGAGCAATATGGCTCAGGAGCACGCTCTTTACGCCGCTCTCGCGCGCGGCCTCGCCGATCTTCCTGGGCGGGGTGTGCAGATCGTACAGTTGTGAGGGCGAAGCCGGAGGGTCGAGCACGGCACAGTTGAAGATCAACAGGTCCGCGTTCTTCGCTAGTTGCACCAGATTCGGCAGCGCAGACGCGTCCATGTCTCCCGAGAAAACCACCGCCGCACTCCCGAGGGAAATCCGGTAGGCCACCGACGGACAGTCGCCGTGATGGGTGGCGATTTCCTCCACCACCAAACCATCCTCATCCAGAATTGTCGTGCGCGGGGAATCGAGGCGGATGGCCAGATCGCGAACCGCAAACGATTCCCGCACGCCAAATGTCTTCTGATATGCAAACGCGCCGCCTTCTCCCACCAGCAAGCTTATGAATCGTGACGTCTTGGGGAAGAGTCCTGCCCCGTCGGGGCCGAACACCCGGTAGGAGATTGGGCCGTCACTGGTGAGCGCGCGCGCGTTGAAGAACGCGGCCAGGTCTCCGCTGTGATCGATATGCAGATGTGTCAACAAGACCGTGTCGGCCTTGTCCAGCGCCAGGCCCAATTCGCCGATTCGCAAGAACGCTCCCGGCCCGGCATCCACCAGAATCCGCGGCCTTCCTCCCACCAAGACGATGTAACTGGACCCGGCCCGGCCGAACGCCCGTGGCCCGCCCGAGCCTAGCACCACAACTTCCAACCCAGATCTTGCAGGAGTGGCTAGCAGACAGGTCGGGAGCAAGGCGACCGTGGCCAGCGCCGTCAGTGTCTTCATGGTCGTTCCTTCCGCCTTAGCAACCGGATGCCGCTTCAGTCAGGTTAGCACTCAGCGGTAGGGGTCTCACCCTGACCGGCAACGTAAGGATGGCCCCTCAACGTGATGGCGACATATGGAACCGGTTAGGGTCCGGAGGGGTGTCAGAAGCCTTTTCTCACCGGCTCCGGCGACTCCGCTCTCGCGAACTCCCGATTGAGTCGCGTCAGGAAACGGCCCCGCTACCCAAGCGGGCGCAGCGGAGCGCCGTTCATCGGAACTTGACCACCCGCAAGAGGTTGCTGTAGGTGTCGGTCCACAGCGGCAGCCGGCGGTCGGTGACGTCGAGGTCCTCCTCCGCTTCCCGGACCTCTGGGGGGCCCAAGTCCGCTTCCTCGCGCGCGAGCAGGATCCAATCCGAGGACCACACCGAGCTCCCGGACTCGTCGGAGTCCACGAGCGCGGCCCGGAGCCCGAGCGCCCCCGCCAGGCCGCGGACCACCGGCTTCAGGTCCAGGTACTTGTTCGAGACGTGAACGGCCAGCACTCCTCCCCCCGGCCGCAAGTGCGAGAGGTAGAGGGCGAAAGCCTCGCGCGTGATCAGGTGGACGGGTATGGAGTCGCTGCTGAAGGCGTCCAGGGCGAGGACGTCGAAGTTCTGGGGGGGCTCGCGCTCGAGGGAGAGGCGGGCGTCTCCGAGCACGGTCGTCACCTGCCCGGGAGCGTCCTGGAGGAAGGTAAAGACCGGATGGGGACCCGAGGACAGCCGCACGACCTCCGGGTTGATCTCGTAGATGCGGAAGGTGTCACCGGGTCGGGCGTAGGCGGCCAGCGTCCCCGTCCCCAGGCCGACCACCCCGACCCGCAAGGGCTGGCCCGCCTCGCGCCGGGCGTGGTGCTCGAGCATGAGACCTACCCCGCTCGTCGGCCCATAGTAAGTGGTGGGCTCGCGCCGGCGGGCGGGGGCAGTGAGCTGCATGCCGTGGGTGATTCGGCCGTGCCGGAGCCTCAGGGTCTCATCCTCCGTCCCCTGGTCCTCCCGTATCACGCGCAGCACGCCGAAGAAGTTCCGAACCACGACCTCGGAGTCGCTGACGGCATCCGCGGCCAGGCGCTCTAGGCTGACCCCCAGGGCTACGAGCGCGGAGGGAAGGATGAGTCGCAGCGTCCACACCCGCCAGCGAGCACCCTGGTGGAGCCAGGAGGAGCGGTCGAGGAGAACCACCACTGCCACCAGGGCGGGACCGGCGAAAAGCGCGCAGTGCAGCTCCCAGAAGGCCGGGAAGATCCTGGGGGCGACCAAGCCGGTCAAGATGCCCCCCGCCGCTCCCCCCGCCGCGACGGTCAGGTAGAACGACGTGAGGTGACGGGCGGCAGGCTTGAGGCTCACCAGCTCGCCATGGCAGGCCATGCAGTAAGCCCAGAGCACAAAAGAGTAGATGCCGATCTGCTGGGGGACCTTCAGGCTGGTCCCCCGGGTGAGCGCCGCCACCGCCGCCCCCGCGGCCAGGGCCAGGAGCATTACCCAGAACCAGCGCCGGTAGAACCCCTCATACTCGAAACAGAGGATGAAGGAGAGCAGGTACAGGATGAGCGGCAACACCCATAGAAACGGGATCACGGCCACTTCCTGGCAGATCTGGTTCGTCACCGCCAGCAGCATGATGGAGGCGACCGCGGCCAGGAAGAACCAGAGGATTCGGCGGGAGACCGCCGGCCCTGCCTCGTCCCCTGGCGGTGGGGGGGTGGCACGCGGAGGGGATGGGGGCGGCAACCGGCCCACGAAAAGCGCGGTCGCGGCACAACCGGCCGCGAAGACGGCGAATCCGCCCCCCCACAGCCACCCCTGGGCACCCAGGGGGAAGACCGGCTCGAGCAGGAACGGGTAGCTCAGGAGCCCGAGCAGCGAGCCCAGGTT
The DNA here is from genome assembly GCA_035570235.1 of Vicinamibacteria bacterium. Taxonomy (NCBI): domain Bacteria; kingdom Pseudomonadati; phylum Acidobacteriota; class Vicinamibacteria; species Vicinamibacteria bacterium. The sequence continues at coordinate 83,028 of DATMML010000037.1, forward strand.
GGAGAGCGCGTAGAGGCGGTAGGGGGAGCGGCCCGGCCAGGCCCGGGTGAACCAGCTCTGGAGGAGGGGCCCCGTCGCGGAGAGGACCAGATAGGGCAGGCCCACGCTGAGCGAGAGGAGGGTAAGGATTTTCGTCACCGGGGCCTCGCCGGGGCGCGGCTTCCACGCATCCCCGGGGGTGAGGGGAGAGGGCCAAGCGAGGGCGCGCCAAAGGAGCAGGCCCACGGTCAGGCCGAGCACGAGCAGGTGCACCGTCCGCTGGCCACGGAGGGGGAGCTTCTCCGAGAGCACGTGAGCGTAGAGGTAGCCCAGAAGCAGCCCCACCTGGAAGAAGAGCATGCAGGTAGTCCAGACCGCGGGGGCCCCCCCGAACCAGGGCAGGACCTCCTTGCCGAGGATGAACTGAACCTGGAAGAGCAGGAAGGCGCCGAGCCCGATGGCGGCGGCGAAGAGGTACCGGTCGCGGTGGGGGTGGGGGTGGGGTGCGGGGAGAGAGCTCAAGCCGCGGGTATTCTACGCCCGCATCGCGTTTGCGGGTCGGGGAGCCGGAGGCTAGACTTTCCCGTCCCCACAGGCGACACCCCGTGACGGCGATTATCCACCTCGACCGCGTGAGCAAGGAGTACATCGAGGGCGGGAAGAGCCGCCCCGTTCTGCGCGAGGCGAGCGCCGCGTTTAAGGAAGGGGAATTCGTGGCCATCCGGGGGCGGAGCGGGAGCGGCAAGAGCACCCTGCTGAACCTGCTGGCTGGGATCGACCTCCCCACGTCGGGCGACGTCCTGATAGACGGAACGTGCCTGAACCGGCTCGCCCCGCGCGACCGCACGCTCTTCCGCCGCGACCACCTGGGCTTCGTCTTCCAATTCTTCAACCTCATCCCCACCCTGACCGTCCTAGAGAACGTCCAGCTTCCCGCCGAACTGGCGGGGGTACCGCCCCGGGAAGCGGTCCGGCGAGGGCTCGCGCTCCTCGAGGAGGTGGGGCTCGCGGAGCGGGGACACGATTTCCCCGATCGGCTCTCCGGGGGCGAGCAGCAGCGTGTGGCCATCGCCCGCGCAATCGTCCAAAACCCGCGCCTGGTCCTGGCCGATGAGCCGACCGGAAACCTGGACGATGCGACCGGCCAAGTCGTGCTCGATCTGCTCGACCGCGTCACGCGCCGGGCAGGCAAGACCCTGATCCTCGCCACGCACAGCCCGCAAGTGGCGGCCCGCGCCGACCGCGCCTTTGCCATCGAGGACGGCCTTCTCGTACCTCTGTCCCCCGGCTGAGCGGGCAGCATGCTGACCCGCACCCTTCTGCTAACCGGCTTCCGTGACCTGCGGCGGCGGCCCCTCCCCACCGCCCTCATGATCTTGGGCGTGGCGTTGGGCGTGGCGGTGCTGGTCGCGATCGACCTCGCCATCGCCAGCGCCGGGCGTGGGTTCGCGCGCAGCGCGGAGGCAGTGGTGGGGCGGGCCACCCACCAGATCCGGGGCGGCCCCCGCGGCCTCCCCGAAGCCCTCTACCGGCGCCTGCGCGTGGAATGGGGGGTACGGACCTGCGCACCCGTGGTCGAGGGCACGGCCATCGGGCTCGACCTGGACCGCCAGCCGCTGCGCATCCTGGGCGTGGACCCGCTGGCGGAGGGCCCATTCCGCGACCACCTCGATGGTCGCTCGCTGGGAGCGGGCGGGCTCGCGCAGCTCCTCACCCGACCCGACGGGGTGCTGATGGGCGCAGGCATGGCCGAGCGCTACCGGCTGACCCTTGGCAGTCCCCTGCGCCTCCAAGTCGGCGATCGTTTCTTGACGCTGAGTGTCCTCGGCTTGATCACGCCCGGGGACGAAGCCGGCCCCCAGGCCCTCGACGGCCTCATCCTCATGGACGTGGGAGCAGTGCAGAAGCTCCTCGGTCAAGTAGGCCGCCTGTCCCGCATCGACCTCAGCGTCACCGCGGGCGAGGCCGAGCGGCTCGCGGCCCTGCTTCCGCCCGGAGTGCGCCTGGCCCCCGCCCACGAGCAATCGGACACCGTGGGCCAGCTCACCGCCGCCTTTCGGCTCAACCTCACCGCCCTCAGCCTGCTGGCCTTGGTGGTGGGCATGTTCCTGATCTACAACACCGTCCTTTTCAGCGTGGTGCAACGCCGCCCGGTGATAGGAACATTGCGCATCCTGGGCGCGACCGGGGGCCAGGTCTTCACCCTCATCCTCGCGGAGGCGGCGACCGCCTCCGCGGCGGGAACGGTCTTAGGCCTGGGCCTGGGCTGGGTCCTCGGCCAGGGGGCGGTCCGGCTGGTGACGCGGACGATCAACGACCTCTACTACGTGCTGGCGGTGGTGGATGCGCCGCTCACCCTGGGGGTCGTCCTGGAGGGCATCGGCCTCGGCGTGGGGGCCGGCCTGCTGGCCGCCCTGGCCCCCGCCTGGGAAGCTGCGCGGGTGGAGCCCGTGGCCGCCCTCCGGCCGAGCACTCTCGAGGGCAAATCGCGTCGATTGCTGCCCTGGGTCAGCGGAGCGGGCTGTCTTCTCGTCCTGGGGGGGGCCGCCACCCTGGCCGCCCTCCCCCGCTCTCTCCTCGCAAGCTTTGGCGGCCTTTTCGGCATCGTCCTCGGCCTGGCCCTACTCGCTCCCGCCGCCACCGTCGGGCTCATGCGCGTCGCGGGGCCCGCGGCCTCGGCCTTGGTCGGGCCCCTCGGCCGCCTGGCCGCGGGTACGGTGACGAAGGCGGTGAGCCGAACGGGCGTGGCCATCGCGGCTTTGATGGTGGCCGTCTCCGCAACCATCGGGGTGAGCCTGATGATCGCCAGCTTCCGGTCCACCGTACAGGACTGGCTGAACACGACGCTGCGGGCCGACATCTACGTCGGCTCCCCCGCCGCCGGCGGAGCGCGCAACGAGCGGACCCTCTCCGCGGACGTGCCAGCGCGGGTGGCGGCGGTGCCGGGGGTGGTCGCGGTTGAGACCCTCCGCTCCGCGCGCGTGGCGAGCCCCCAGGGCGAGGTCCAGCTCGCGGTCCTGGACTCCCGCCGCGAGCGCGGCCGTGCCTTCTATCGGTTCACGGAGGGTGACCCCGCCACCACCTGGGCCCGGTTGGGGGAGGGGGCGGTGATCGTGAGCGAGCCCTTTGCCTACCGTCGCCAGATTCCACCCCACGGCGGCAGCCTCGTCCTCAACACGGACGCGGGCGCACACACCTTCCCCGTGGCCGGGATCTACTACGACTATGCGAGCGAGCAGGGCACCGTGCTCATGAGCCGGTCCGTCTACGAGCGCTTCTGGGACGACCGGGGCGTCTCGTCCTTAGCCGTGTACGTGGCCGAAGGCCGATCGGCCGACGCCGTGGCCGACGCCCTGCGGGCCGCCCTCGCCGGCACCGCCCTCCAGGTGACCCCGAACCGCTCCCTGCGCACCCAAGCCCTCAAGGTCTTCGATCGGACGTTCACCGTCACCCGATCCCTGCGCGTGCTGGCGGTGGTGGTGGCCTTCATCGGAGTTTGGAGCGCGCTTCTGGCCCTCCAGGTCGAGCGCACGCGGGAGCTGGCCACCCTCCAGGTCCTGGGCCTCACCCCCGGCCAGCTCTGGGGTCTCACCCTCTTGGAGACCGGCCTCATGGGCGGGGCGGCGGGGCTGTTGTCGCTACCCACGGGAACTCTCCTGGCCCTCATCCTGGTCGACGTGATCAATGTCCGCTCGTTCGGCTGGACCATGCGGCTGACTCTCGAGCCCGGCATCTTCGTGGAGGCGGTCGCGGTGAGCGTGCTCGCCGCCCTGCTGGCTGCGGTCTACCCCCTCCGGCGGCTACAGCGGATACCCCTGGCCGCGGCCCTGAGGCAGGAATGAGGCGGGCCCTCCTGGCCACGCTCGCGGTGGTGGGCCTGGGCGGGCTTTGGGCCTGGGTCTGGCGCGCGCCCGCCAGGGAAAGCCGGGCGCCTAGCATCCGCATGGCTCCCGACCCAGCCCCCGTAACCTTCGAGCGCGCGATTCGCCCGCGCCCGTTCCTCCTGCCCCAGGACCACGGCCCTCACTACGACTATCAAACTGAGTGGTGGTACTACACCGGCAACCTGAGGACGGAAGACGGCCGGCCTTTTGGCTATCAGCTCACGTTCTTTCGCCGCGGGCTCCTTCCCGGGGCTCCTCCCCCGGGCCCGGGCCTGGCCACCAACCAGCTCTACCTTGCCCACCTCGCGGTCACCGACGTCACCGCCGCGACCCACGTTTTCCGGGAGCGCTTCAGCCGCGGGGCCGCCGGCCTGGCCGGAGCGGCGGGCGCTCCTTTCGAGGTGTGGCTGGAGGACTGGCGGGCAGAGGCGGTGGACGCCACGGGGAGTGACGTGCATCTCCGAGCGCGCGACGCCGGCTTGGCCCTCGACCTCGACCTCAAAGCCGCCAAGCCGCTCATCACCTACGGCGACCGCGGCTTGTCCCCCAAGGGGGAGGAGCCGGGCAACGCCTCTTACTATGTCGGCTACCCGCGCCTTCACACGCGCGGCACGATCGGCAGCGGGGGGGCCCCCGCCGACGTCGAGGGTGAGAGCTGGTTTGACCACGAGTGGAGCACGAGCGCATTGGGCCCCCAGGCGGTGGGCTGGGATTGGTTCAGCCTTCAGCTGAGCGACGGCCGCGAGGTGATGCTGTTCTCCATCCGGCGCCAAGACGGAACCTTGGAGCCGGTCTCGGGAGGAACCCTCGTCGACCCGGAGGGGCGCACCCGCCACCTGGGGGCGGGCGACTTCCAGGTAGAGGTAAAGAGCAGGTGGCAGAGCCCAGAGAGCAGAGCCGTCTATCCCTTGCGCTGGGACGTGACCATCCCCTCCACCGGGATGCGCCTCCGGGTGGAGCCCTGGCTCGAAGACCAGGAGATGCGCACGTCGTTCACATACTGGGAGGGTGCGGTCCGCGTCACGGGATCCCAGGGCGGCGCACCCCTGACCGGCCATGGCTATGCGGAGCTCACCGGCTACGCGCGCAGCATGCGAGTCCTGTTCTAGCCCATTTGCCTCCGCGGCGGTCTCCTGAAAAAATGACGCCATGATCGACGAGACCTTGCCCCTGGGCGGCGCGGCCGCGGCCGCGGTGGCGAAGGCCGCGGCGGAGGCGGTGGCCGCGGCGAGCCTGGTGGAGGGTTTCACCCCCGACCGTCTCCGGCAGCTACACCACGCGCTCCTCCTGCCCCGCATGATCGAGGAGAAGATGCTGCTCCTCGTTCGCCAGGGCAAGCTCTCCAAGTGGTTCTCGGGAATCGGCCAGGAGGCGATCGCCACCGGCGTGGTCACGGCGCTGGAGCCCGAGGACACCATCCTCCCCCTGCACCGAAATCTGGGAGTCTTCACCGGGCGCGACCTGGAGCTGGGCCGGCTCTTCCGCCAGCTCCTGGGCAAGGAGGGCGGCTTCACCAAGGGCCGCGACCGCACGTTTCATTTCGGGCATCTGGAGAAGAGGATCGTGGGCATGATCAGCCACCTGGGGGCCATGCTCCCGGTGGCGGACGGCCTGGCTCTGGCCGCCCGGCTGCGGGGCGAGAAGCGCGTAGTGGCCGCGTTCAGCGGCGATGGCGGCACCAGCGAGGGCGACTTCCACGAGGCGCTGAACCTGGCCGCGGTCTGGAAGCTTCCCGTTCTCTTCGTCATCGAGAACAACCAGTACGGTCTCTCCACCCCCGCCCACGAGCAATACGCCTGCCGGCATCTCGCCGACCGGGGCCTAGGCTACGGGATGCCGGGCATCGTGGTGGACGGGAACGACCTCCTGGCCGTGCACCGCGCGGTCACGCGAGCGGCCGAGCGCGCCCGCCGCGGCGACGGGCCGACGCTCCTCGAATGCAAGACCTTCCGCATGCGGGGCCACGAGGAGGCCTCGGGCACCGACTACGTGCCCCCGGAGCTCGTGGCGGAGTGGGCGCAGAAGGATCCCGTGGGCCGCTACCAGAAGTTCCTCGTCGCGCACGGCGTCCTCTCCACGGAGGAAGTCGAGCGCGTCCGCGGCGCCCACAAAGCCCGCATCGATGCCGCGGTGGAGGAGGCCCTTTCCGCCCCCGATCCCACCTCCGCCGCGGCCGAGGAGCAGAAGGATGTCTTCGCGCCCAGCCTGCTTGAACCCCGCCCCCCCCGCCCGGAGGACGAGGCGGGAGCCCCCGAGCTGCGCTACGTGGACGCCATCCGCGACGGGCTGCGAGTGGCCATGCAGCGCAACTCCGACGTCATCCTCCTCGGGCAGGACATCGCGGAGTACGGCGGCGTCTTCAAGGTGACGGAAGGCTTCGTCGAGGAGTTCGGCAAGGCCCGGGTGCGGAACACCCCCATCATCGAATCGGCGGCCTTGGGCGCCGCGTTGGGCCTGGCCTTGGACGGCTTCCGGCCCATGGTGGAGATGCAGTTCGGGGACTTCATCACCTGCGGCTTCAACCAGATCGTGAACAACCTCGCCAAGACTCATTACCGCTGGGGGGGGCGGGTGGCGGTAGTGGTGCGGGCCCCGGTGGGCGGGGGGGTGGGCGCCGGCCCGTTTCACTCGCAGAACGTGGAGTCGTGGTTCACGGCCGTGGCTGGACTCAAAGTCCTGGCTCCGGCCACCCCCTACGACGCCAAGGGCCTGCTCCTGGCCGCCTTCGAGGAGGGCAACCCGGTTCTCTTCCTCGAGCACAAGGCCCTCTACCGCTCGGCCCGGGGCGCGGTTCCCGAAGGCTTTTATTCCCTGCCCATCGGCCAAGCTCGAATTGCCCGCGCCGGGCGTGACGCCACAGTGGTGACCTACGGTGTGGGGGTTACCTGGGCGCTGGAAGCGGCCGCCGCCCTGGCCGCGGAGGGCAAGGAGCTCGAGGTCGTAGACCTCCGGTCTCTAATGCCCTGGGACACCGAGACCACCATCCGCTCCGTGGCCAAGACGAGCCGGGCCTTGGTCCTGCACGAAGCCCCCGTGACCGGAGGCTTCGGGGCAGAGATCGCCGCGACCCTGAGCAGGGAGGCCTTCGAGTGGCTCGATGCGCCGGTGGCGCGGCTGGGCGCTCTCGACACCCCCGTGCCCTTCAGCCGGAGCCTGGAAAGGATCTTCTCCCCCCACGGCCGGCTCCTCGACGCCCTGCGCGAGCTGCTCGCCTATTAGCTCGGGCGGGCGGTGCCGCCCCGCGCATACCGGGTAGAATCACGCGCATCCGCCCCTGGAGCGGGAGGGAGCATGCTCAGATTTCACTCCGCCGCCGGAGGGTGGCCCCGGGCCGCGGCCGCCCTCCTGCCCGTTCTCTTCGGCGCCTGCACCCGGCCCGAGCCTCCCCCGAGCCTCCGCCTCGTCGACCTTTACCGGCCAACCCAGGTGGAGGGTCGAGTGGCGGAGGGCGTCCTAACGCGAGCCCGGACCGAGTGGCGGTTTGACGGCCCGAGCCCGCCCGAGCCGGGAAGGCTCCCGTTGACCCGGGGATGGGAGGCCGGACCCGGCACCGCGGACCTCGTCCTGGGCGAGGGCCGCCTCGTCGGCCGCGCTACCGACGACCATCCCATCCTCCACCTCGAGCGCACGAGCGGACTCGAGGACAAGGACCTGCTGCACGAGGTCCAGATTCGCCTGCGCGTCTCCGCCGGCAACGAGCTGGCCTTCACCTACCGTGAGACGGAGAAGGTCGACCTGGGCGAGGTTGCGACCCGCGTGCGCCAGCTTCCCTGGCGCCTCACCTCCCCCATCATCCCGGGGGCAGAGACGAGGACGTATGTGCTCGACGCCCGGCGCCTCCCCGCCCCCCCGTCCTCGGCCGACATCCGCCACCTCCTCATCCTGCCCACCAACGCGCGGGGGGCGCGTTTCGAGATCGAGTCGGTGCGGCTGGTCTTCCGCCGGGAGCACTTGGCGGAGGTCCCTTCCGGCGTGGGGTGGCAGGGGCTCTCGGGAATTTACCGCGAGACCCTTGTCTCGCGAAGCCCGGAGACCATCCGCGTGAGCCTGCGCCTTCCCGCGCAGCCGCGGCTCGAGCTGGCCCTCGGCACCGTCGACGACGGACCCGTGACCTTCCGCGTGGGCCTCCGCCGCCCCCGCCGCGCGCGGGAGGACACCCTCCTCGAGCGGACGGTGACCACGCCCCAGCGCTGGGAAGATGCCTCCCTGGACCTCTCGTCCTTCGCGGGCGAGGAGGTGAGCCTCTCCCTTTCCCTCGCCGCCGAGGGGAAGGGGGTCCTGGGGCTTTGGGGGACGCCCATCGTGCGCAGCCTGGGCGCGCGGCCCCCGGCGGCCACGAACCGGAGGCTGGCCGGCCCGCCCCCCCAAGGCGTGATCCTGATTTGGGCCGACACCCTCCGTCGAGACCACCTGGGGGTCTACGGCTACGGGCGCGCGACCACTCCGATCCTGGACGCCGTGGCCCGGGAGGGGACCCTCTTTCGTGACTGCGTGGGTCAGGCCACCTGGACCAAGGTCGCGACCCCTTCCCTCATGACCTCCCTCTACCCCACCTCCCACGGAGTGAAGGAGTTCTCGGACCGTCTACCCAGCGCGGCGCGGACGATCGCCGAGGTCTACCGCGAGGCCGGGTACGCCACCTTGTCCTTCTCGTCCATCATGTTCACGGGTCGGTTCACTAATCTCCACAAGGGCTTCGAGGTGGTCCACGAGGACAGCTCCCTGCCTGACAGAGAGTCGAGCAAGACGGCCCGAGAGTACGTGGACCGGCTTCTCCCCTGGTTGGAGGCGCACCGCGACGTCCCCTTCTTCGTTTTTCTCCACGTTTCCGATCCCCACGATCCCTACCGCCCCTACCCTCCCTACGACTCCCTGTGGGCCGACCCCGCCTGGCGGGGCGAGCACGAGCGCCAGGCCAAGGAGGTGCAGAAGTTCATCGCGGACCCCTTGCTGAAGCTCTTTGGCATGCCCACCTGGGCAGAGCTCGAGAGGGCAAGGCTCGATCCCAAGGTCTGGGCGGCCCGCGACCGCGACTGGTACGACGGGTCGATCCGGGGGATGGACGCAGAGATCGGTCGTCTCCGCCAGCGTCTTGAGGCCCTGGGCCTAGCCGAGAAGACCCTCCTCGTCTTCACGGGGGACCACGGTGAGGAGTTCCTCGAGCACGGCCGGACCTTCCACGGCCAGAGCGCCTACGGAGAGCTGACGGGCGTGCCCCTGATCCTCTGGGGTCCGGGGAGGGTGCCCTCCGGCCAGGTGGTGGCGGACACCGTGCGCACGATCGACATCATGCCCACCCTGCTCGAGATCAGCCGCCTTCCCATCCCCGCCCCCGCACAAGGCGAGAGCCTCGTCCCCCTCTTGACCCTCAAGACGCCGGCCGGGGGCGGCAGCCTGCGCGCGGACGGTGGTCTCCTCCCCGGCCGAGGGCGCCCCGCGGTCTCGGAGAAGGCGTCGACCGTCGACGCCGGCGGCCCGGCCCCCCGCGACACCGAGTCGTTCGCCATCGTTTCCGACGGCTGGAAGTTGATCCACAACACGAAGCGCCATCAGGGGGACCCGGAATTTGAGCTCTACCGCCACGACCAGGACCCCCTCGATCAAGCGGACCTCTCCGCCGAGCATCCCGAGCTGGTAGCACGACTGGCGCACGACCTTCAGGCCTGGCAGTCCCGGGCCGCGCGAGCCCGCCTGAAGCCGGACGAGGCCTCCGCGCAGACCATGAGCAAGGAGGACCTCGAGCGCCTACGGAGCCTGGGCTACATCCAGTAGGGGCGCGCCTCTGCCCTCAAGGCTCCGTCCCCGGGTAGAGAGCCAGGAACTCCCGCAGGCGTGGATCCTCGCGGGAGAGAGGGGGTAGATACTCCCGCCCGCCGGCCCGAGCCCGACGGTAGGCTAGAATCGACAAGGAATACGGCCGGCAGGAGGTCTCATGCCCGACGACGCACCCAAGAGCAGCTTCGAGTTGGCCATGGAGCGCCTCCGGAAAAAGGACCGCGAGACCGGGGTCGAAGAGCGCTCCTTGAGCGCGGAACAGCGGGCCGCCATCGCCGACGTGCGGAAAATATACGAAGCCAAACTGGCGGAGCGAGAGATCCTCTACCACTCGTCGCTACGAAAGGCTCGCGATCCGGAGGCGGCGTCCGTTTTGGAAGAGGAGTACCGTCGGGATCGGGAGCGGATCAACTCCGAGCGCGACCGTAAGCTCGAAGAAGCCCGGCATCTCTGAGCCGAGCGGCGCCCTTCAGGGGCGCCGCGCCTCGCCACTCAACGCAATGAGGCGTTTCGGCGCGACCTGTCGCCAGGCCTACTCCAGAACCTCGCGAAGCTTGGGGGCGCGGACCCTCTTCTTGGGAGGCGTGCGTCCACGGGCGCGGCTCACCTCGAACTCGGACGGGTTAGCAGCGGGACGGGAACTAGGGACACTACGGAGCCTGCAGCCTCTTCTTGAGCCGCTCGCTGTTCGGGAAGTCCGGGAGCAGGGACTGCAGGTGCGCCCGGGCTCCCTCCTTCTGGCCGGCCGCTTCGAGGGCGTCCGCAAGCAGGAAGCCCTGTTGCAGACGCAGCCGGCGGTTGGACGAGGGAACGACGAGCCGACCCAGCATGTCCAAGGCGCCCGCGGGGTCGTGCCCGTCGAGGAGCTTGGACTCGGCGGCCATGATCTGGACGCCGGGATCCCCGGGGAATCGCCGCGCGGCTTCTTCCGCCAGGCGGGCCGCATCCGCAGACCGGCCCCCCTTGCGGTCGACCTGGATCTGGTTGTAGATGCCGGCCAGCAGCAGCCGGCCCACGTCTGCGGGATCGCCGGTGCGTATGCCCACCCCACCCGCGTAGGAATAGACCAGCCGGCCCCCGTACGAGCCCGCCTCATAGAGGCAGAAGAGTGCGCCTAGACCGAGGATGCCCGAGGCGATGAGCGCGTAGCGCTCCTTGCCCCAGCGGCCCAGGAGGAGGGCGATGATCTCGACGCCCGCGACAGCCAGGAACATCGTGCGCGTCAACATGCCCCATTGCTCGTGGTCCACGACCGCGTCTGCCACCCCGGGGATCCGCTCCACCGGCCCGTGGGCGGCCTGCCCAGACTCCACCGCCACCATCGCGGCTAGGGCGCCGGCCAGGATGAGGCAGAGGGCGGCCCCGCCCGCGAAGGCCAGGCGTCCGGTCAACGAGAGCCAGCGCAGGACCACGCCCGCCGCGAGCAGGCCGATGGCAAAGTGGACGACGATGGGGTGGTAGGGTCCCAGGTCGATTGCGCTCATATCACCGTCCCTTCGGGGATGATGGCCTGCTTGGGCACGACCACGATCCCGTCCCGGATGTAGTAGCCGATGCCGTCCCGCTCCCGCTCTTGGGCCTGGTTCACGATGCGAACCCCCCTGCCGATGCGGGCGTTCTTGTCCACGATCGCCTTTTCGATCACGGTGTCGGGGCCGATCCCCAGGGGGGGCAGACCCCGCGCGTTCGCACGCTCGATCTCGTCGAGGGTCTCATAGTAATCGGCCCCTAGGATGAGGCTGTCGCGGACCTGCGTGCCCCGGCCGATGCGGCTGCGGATCCCGATCAGCGACCGCTCGACCTGGGCCCCCACGACGATGCTGCCCTCGGAGATGAGCGCGCTCGTCACCACGCAGTGCTCTATTTTGGTGGCGGGCAGGAAGCGCGGGTGGGTGTAGACGGGACGGGAGGCCTCGTAGAAGTCGAAGGGTGGGACAGGTTGGCAGAGTGCCAGGTTCGCCTCGTAATAGGAGGAGATGGTCCCCACGTCCTCCCAATAGCCACGGTAGGGATGGGCGTGGACCCGCATCTCGCCCAGGGCGTGGGGGATCACGTGCCGACCGAAGTCCACCAGGGCAGGATCCTTGAGCGATCGCTCCAGGGCCTCGCGGCCGAAGAGGTAGATCCCCATCGAGGCGAGATAAGTGGGGCCAATGCTAGGCAGGTGGGAGACCAGGTCCTCCAGGCGATCCGGCCCCGGCTTCTCCTCGAAGTGGACGATGCGCCCCTGGCGGTTCATCTTGAGGATCCCGAAGGCGGGGGCTTGTTCGGCGGTCACGGGGGTCACGGCCACGGTGGCGTCCGCCAGGTGGCGCCGGTGGGTCTCCAGCATCCTGCGGTAGTCCATCTGGTACAGCTGGTCACCGGAAAGGATGAGGGCATCGCGAAAACCCTGGGTGCGGAGGTGGCGCAGGCACTGGCGTACCGCGTCCGCGGTCCCCTGGAACCACTCCGGGCTCTCCTCCGTCTGCTCCGCCGCGAGCACGGTGACAAAGCCAGAGGAGAAGATGTCGAACTTGTAGGTTGAGTTCAGGTGCTTGTTCAGGCTCTCCGAGTTGTACTGGGTAAGGACGAAGATCCGACGGAGGTTGGAGTTCAAGCAGTTGCTGACGGGAATATCGATGAGCCGGTACTTTCCGGCGATGGGAACGGCGGGCTTGGAGCGATGCAGGGTCAAGGGGAACAGCCGTGACCCCCTCCCGCCGCCCAGGATCACGGCCAGCACGTCGTCCATGGCGGCGGCATTCTCCCACGCCGCGCCCGCGAACTGTCAAGCAGGTGCGCGGTCTCTGGCCGGTCCGGAAAACTCTGATAGGCTCAACCGGTGTCCGAGCCGATCCTGGCCAGGATCCCGCGACCTGGCCTCCTCCGCCGGGCGGCGGCCGGAGCCTGGCACGTTCCCGCCGGCTTCGCCTTCCTCCTGCGGAACCCATCTTTCTGGCCTCTCGCCGTGCTCCCCGCCCTGCTCGTCGTGATCTCCCTGGCCGGAGGTCTCCTGCTCGCCGCTTTCGCGGGCCCCTTTGTGGAGGGTGCGCTGTCTCCCGGGCGGGAGCGGATTCCCTCCGGCCTCGGCCTCCTCATGACCCTCCTGCGCTGGCTGGGCATGCTGCAAGCGGGGATGTTGCTGGGCCTGGCGGTGGCTTTCCTGGTCGCGGCTCCCCTCCTGGACCGCCTCTCCCGTCGGGTGGAGTCGCAGCTGGGAAACGCAGGGAAGGACCGCGAGCCCCGGCCGCGCCCGGAGGCCCTCGCGTCCCTCCAGGGCTCGCTCTACTTCCTGGCTGCGGCCCCGGGGGTCTTTCTGGTCGGCCTCGTTCCCCTCGCGGGACCGATCCTCGCCACGCTCTGGGGCGCCCACGCCCTGACCGAGCGGCTCACCGCGGAGCCGCTCGGCCAGCGCGGCCTCGGCTTCCGGGCCCGCCAGGCCTGGCACAAGGACTGGCGGGCGGAGAGCCTCGGTTTCGGGCTTGCTGGCCTGATCACGCTGGTCGTGCCCGTCGCCAACCTTCTCCTCGGCCCCGCGCTGGCCATCGGGGGGACGCTGCTCGTGCTCGACTTGGAGGCGTTGACGCCCCCCACGCCGAGGGTGACGGAGCCCTGAAGACTCGCGGCCGCTCTATGTCGTCTCCTCGTCGCGCCGCGGCTCCAGCGCGCCCAACTGGAGCTTGAGGTCCAGGGGCTTGCCGTCGCGCTGCACGGTGATCGTGACCTCCTGGCTGGCCGCGTGCATCACCTCATGCCGCAGGTCCTCCCCGTCCCGCACGTCCTTGCCCCCGAACTTGAGGATCACGTCGCCGGCCTTCAGCCCCGCCTTGCCCGCGGGTCCGTCCTCGTCCACGCTGGTCACGAGCAGACCCCGGTCGTCGGGCAGGCGGAAGTAGTGGGCGAGCTGACCGGAGACCTCTTGATACTCGATGCCGAGCCTCCGCGGGCCATGCCCGTGGCGGAAGAGCATGGTCCGTCCCTTGCCCCCGGCCCCGTCTTCCCAGCGGAGAGTACCGGGCGGCATGGGGGGCATGGGCGGCATGTGGGGCATATTGGGCAGGACCAGGTTCGGAACCTCGAGGTCGCCCAGCCGGAAAGCGGCGTCCTTCCCTTCCTCCAGCGTGGCGGAGAGCTTGTGGACGGCTCCCCCGCGGCTCACCTCCAAGCCGACCGTGCGGCCGGGCGGAGTCTCCCGGACGAGGCGAGCCAGTTGGACCGCGCCCTGCACTGCCTCCCCCTGGTAGCGGAGGATCACGTCCCCTTCCTTGAGCCCGGCCTTCTCGGCCGGGGTGTCGGAGTCGACGGACTTCACGAGGGCTCCGCGCTCTTCGGACAGCTTGAGCTTGGCGACGTCCGACTTGCCCACGTCCGCGAGCTGGACGCCTAGGTGGGCCCCGCCCATGCGGACGACCTGTACCCGGCGCCCTTCCGCCCCGGACGCCCCGGGGGCGAACCCGGCCGCGACCAGTGCGGAAATCCCTATGGTCAATCCAATCCAGCGTGGCATGCGACCTCCTCGAAAAAAGCTACTCATGCAAGCCCTTAGACGCCGAGCCGCAAAAAAAGTCGGGGGGCTATGGGCCGGGCCCCCCGACGTGGGTAGGGACGATCTTATGACCTGCGGTTCAGGGGCCTGTATACCTGGGCGTGATGGCCCTGCTGGGGGGCAGCCGCTTTGGCCTCTCCCCCGCCAGTTCCGCTCGGCCCAGACGGAAAAAAGCAAGAGCTAAGAAGAAGCAGCCCCGCCCCCGGCCGCAGAATGGAGGCGTCGGCGGGCCGGGGAGGCCCGAAGGAGGCGGAGTCATGACCGAAGTCCGGCAAACTCTCATCGAGGCCGTGAAGAAGGGCGACGCCCCGGCCGTCAACCGGCTACTGGACGACAACCCGGCCCTCCTCAGAGCGCAGACGGATGAGGGCGTGTCCGCCATACTGCTCGCCGTCTACTACCGGCAACCAGAGATCGCCCAAGCCTTCCTGGCCCGGGGTGCCGTCTTGAGCCTCTTCGAGAGCTGTGCCCTGGGCCGACTGGATCGGGTCTCGCAGATCCTGGCCGAGGACAGCGCGGCCCTACGCTCCTACTCTCCCGACGGCCACACCCCCCTCGGATTGGCGTGCTTCTTCGGCCACCGGGACATCGTCCGGCTGCTCATCGAGAAAGGGGCGGACGTGAACGCGGCCTCAAAGAACGCGCAGCGGGTGGCCCCCCTGCACGCGGCCACGGCCCGGCCGGATGCCGAGATCGTCGAGGCGTTGCTCAGAGCGGGGGCGGACCCCAAGCGGCAACAGGAGGCCGGCATCACTCCCCTGCACGAGGCGGCCGCGGCTGGACAGGAGGCGATCGCGCGCCTGCTGATTGCCCACGGGGCCGAGCGGGACGCCCGCGCCGACGATGGCCGAACCGCAGCCGATCTGGCTCGGGCCAAGAAGCACGAAGCGCTAGCCGGATGGCTGGAGTCCCCCGGCAAGGGGTGAGGGCCCACTGGATCTCCCCCAAACGGGGCGGCTTAGTGGGTGGTCTTGCCCAGGCCGTAGGTCTGCTCGAGCAGCAGGAAGTCCAGGATCTCGAGCAGGCGCGCGTAGCGGGCGAGGATGCTGTCGCAGTCCAGGAGCGACTGTCGCTCAACCGGGGCTAGGGTGAGGGTCTGGCAAAGGGCGTTCACGAACACGTCGTGGGGCAGCTCGGTTTGGAGCACCAGGGAGACGGGGCCATCCGAGGCCTTGCCGATCGCGGCGAGGACCCGCCGGCGCATGGCCTCGAGCGAAGCGGTGTCTCCCATTCCCTCGGGCAGGGCGTCCACCGCGGCCAGCCGGTAGAGTTCGCCCTCGTGCTCCTCGCGGATCCGGAAGCGCACCGTCCCCCGCAACAAAATATTGTACCGTCCCTGTTCGAGCGGCTCACTCTGCTCGATGACCCCTGCGCAACCCACCCCGTAGACCGAGGGTCGGCCCTGGTAGTGGGGCTCCCAGCCCGGCTGCAGGAGCGTCATGCCGATGGTTCGGTGGCTGTCCAGGGCGTCCGCCACCATCTTTCGATAGCGCGGCTCGAAGACGTGCAGGGGCATGGGCATCTGCGGGAACAGCACGACGTTCGGCAGAGGGAAAAGCGGAAGAAGGCCGGGAAGAGGCTTCACGAGGGTTACCGGGATGCGTCAAGCGTCCCCGGCCTCGCGCACGCCGTGGCGGCCGGTCTGAAGCCGGCCGCCCCGTAGCCCAGCCTCAGTGGTGATGACCCCCGCCGCCACCTTCGCCGCCGGCGTTGAACGAATGGCCGCAGCCGCAGGTGGATGTCGCGTTCGGATTCTTGATGGCGAAGCCGCCCCCCATCAGGTCTTCCTTGTAGTCGACCTCGGCCCCCTCGAGGTAGCGCATGCTCATGGGGTCCACAATGACCTTCACGCCCTCCGCCTCGAAGACCTGGTCGCCGTCCGCGGCTTCGTCCAGCACCATTCCGTACGAGAAGCCGGAACAACCGCCGCCCTGCACGTAGATTCGGAGTCCACCCTGGGGGATGTTCGCCTTCTCCTGCTCCAGGATGCCCTTCACCTTCTGGGCAGCGTTCACGGTGAGGTTGATCATCGGTCAGCTCTCCTCATCCCGAGATCTGACCGCAAGCCTCCGCAAGCAGGCGGAAACCCGGCTCGACCTCGACAACTCCATCTTACCTCATCTGGACTTTTTTGTGAAGCTTGGTCCCGAGGCCCCTCCACGAGGCCATCATTATTAGAATTGAGATGCGAGGGCGCCTTTGAGGGGCTGCTCATGCTCCGCCTAGCGGGGTTCCGCCGTTCCACCTGCTCTAGTTTACGGGCCATGCTGGCCGTGGCCGGTCAGACGGCCGACTCCGAGTGCTACGATACTACGAACCGACGCCGAGTCGGGTCCAATAACCCTAGGCAGCCCCCGATTCGTCGCAAACGGCTGCCCGGTTCGCACCGTCAAGCGCTCAAAATGGCGCGGGGAGGGGCTCCTGGGTGAACTCATGGCCACCAGCGACGGACCGGAGCTGATACGTCGCGTCATCGCGTCCGGGTTGAGGGGACGGGGCGGGGGCTGGTTCCCTACCGGCCGGAAATGGCAGGCCGTCCGCGCTGAAGAAGGAGACTCCTTCCTGGTCGCGAACGGGGCGGAGGGGGAGCCGGGATCTGTGAAAGACCGGTTCCTCATGACCACGCGGCCGGGGGAGGTCGTCCGGGGCCTGGCCCTTGCGGCCCGCGCGGTGGGGGCTAGGGAGGCGGTCATCTTCCTGAAGGGGTCGTTCGCGGGGCCGGCGGCGGCTCTGCGCGCCGCCCTCCGCGAGGCTCAGCTTGCCGATCTCACGGTCGAGGTCCGCCACGGCGATGATGGCTACATCAGCGGAGAAGAGACGGCCGTGCTGGAGGCTCTCGAGGACCGTCGGCCTTGGCCACGGCCGAAGCCCCCTCTCCCCGCCGCCGTCGGCTTTCGCGGGCGGCCGACCTTGGTCCAGAACGTCGAAACCCTGGCCCGGGTGCCCGCGGCGGTCGACGATCCCGAACGCTTCCGCCGCACCGAGTCGACGCTCGTCTCGCTCTGGGGTCACGTGCGGCGGCCGGGCATCTACGAGGTTCCACTCGGCACCCCGCTGCGCCGCCTGATCGAGGAGGAGGGCGGGGGCGCACCGGATGGTCTGGGCATGATCTTCCCGGCCGGACCCTCCGGAGCTCCCCTGAGCGCCGCCCAGGCCGACACGCCCCTCGATCCCGACGCACTCCGGGCCTCGGGCTCCGCCCTGGGAACGGCGTCCGTGCTGGTCCTGGGCGTGTCCGCCTGCCCGCTCGGCGTAGCGGCCTCGCTGGCCGCCTTTTTCGAGCGCGAGTCCTGTGGCCAATGCCCACCGTGCACGGTCGGCACATCGAGCCTGGGCCGGATCGTGCGAGCCGTGGAGGCGGGAGAGGCCCGGGCGAGGGACCTGACCGACCTCGGCGAGGTGTCGGGCTTCATGGCCAGCCACGGATACTGTGCCCACAGCCGGACCGCCGCGGGTTCTGTAACCGGACTCCTGACCCGATTTCGGGGCGACGTGGAGGAGCATCAGCGCCGGGGCCGTTGCCCGCACCCCGGCCCTCCCCTCGACCCCTTCGGCCCGGCGTCACCCGAGCGGACCGCAATCGAGGCGGTCCTGGCCGGGTTGCCCTCGCCCACGACCGCGGCCGAGGTCCGGTGACCCCGGTCTTCTACCTTTTCCTGCTGCACCTCTCCCTGGGCCTGCTGGCCACACTCCCCCTTGTTCCTGCGCGCGCGGGGGTGACTTTCTTCAAGTTCTGCTCCGCCGCCGCCGCCACTCTGACCACCGCCGCCCTGGGTCTGCTTTACCGCCGCTTCGGGCTCGCGGCCGGGCCGGGAGCCCCCGCGAACTCCGCCTATCGCGCCCTACTTCTGGCGACCGTGGCCTTGGTCCTTTTCACCGTCCTCTACAACCGCGCCTGGCACTTTGGCTGGAAGCCTCTGCGGGGGCCGTTCTTGGCGGGGGCCCTGGCCGCCGGGCTTACGGCCGTCGTCCTGGGCGCCCCCGGCCCCGTCTTCCTCGCCAGCGACCTCACCTCGCTCCTCCTGCTGGGAGCGGCGGCCTCCGCCATGATCCTGGGCCACTTCTATCTCGTGGTCCTGGACTTACCGATCACCGCCCTCAGGCGCTTGACCGTGGGCCTCGTGGTGGCCCTCGTGATGCGCGCGGGGGTGGTAGGGGTGGCCCTGGCCGGCCCCAGCCAAGCCGGATACGCGGAGGCCCGCCTCATCGCGGGGGGCCTCTGGAGCCCCGACGGGATCTTCGTTTGGATGCGGTTGCTCTTCGGGATCGCGGGCCCGCTCTGCCTTGTATGGTTCATCTGGAAGACGGTGGAAATCCGCTCTACGCAGTCCGCCACCGGGATCCTCTACGTCCAGCTGTTCCTCGTCATGGCGGGAGAGCTTCTCGCCCAGTACCTGAGCGTGGCCGCGGGCTTCCCGTTGTGAGGCGGCCGCCCGAGATCGCTTTTGCCTGCCCCCGATGCGGGGGGGAGGCCCGGGCGGGCCCCGACGGCCGGGCCCGCTGCTCCTCCTGCGGGGCGGAGACGATCCTGACCACCTCCTCTTCCCTGCTCGAGCAGGGACTGGTGGACCGATGCCCCGCCTGCGGCGGGGAACAACTCTACGTCCAGCGGGACTTCAACCAGAAGGCGGGGCTCGCGATCGTGGGCTTGGGCGCCGCCCTCGCCCCTTTCACCCCCTTCTACTCGAGCCTCTTCGTGGCCGCGCTCGTCGACGCCATCCTATATATGATCCTGCCCGAGATAAGCGTCTGCTACCGCTGCCAGGCCCACTTCCGGGGCTTCGCGAGGAACCCGAAGCACGGGCCTTTCGACCTCCACGTGGCCGAGCAGTACGGCACCCGGACGCGGTAGGGAGCCCTCGGAGAGCGGCCAACCCCGTCGGCGCGAGCGCGGTTTGGGATCGCCGTTCTTGAGAGAGTGACGCGCTTCCGCTCCCCCGACCGGCGCGGAGGGAACGCGGCGGGAAGGTAGAATGGGCGCTCCATGCCCGAGCTGCCGGACCTGCTCTACATCCTCACGAGCCTCCGGGAGACGCTGCTCGGCCGGCACGTGACCGCAGAGCGCGTCAAGGAGCCGGTGGTCCTCCGTTACGCGGTGCGCGGGAACCTGTCCCTCCTGCTGGGCCGTAAGCTCGCCGACCTCGGGCGAAGGTCCCACTTCCTCGCCTTCCGCTTCGAGGGCCTGGACCTCGCCGTGAACCCCATGCTGGCCGGGCGCTTCCGGCTAGCCGCCCCGGGGCAGAAAGACGAGGCATCGCTGGCCTTCGCCCTCGGCTTCGGCGATCTCGAGCTTCGCTATCTCGACGACAAGAAGATGGGCAAGGCCTACCTGATCGGGGCCGACGACTGGGGAGCCATTCCCGGGCTCCAGACGGGTGGGGTCGACGTCCTGTCCCCGGAGTTCACGCGGGAGCGGTTCGTGAGCCTGCTCAAGCATCGGCGCGATCAAGTGCGGGCCTTTCTCCTCGACAAGAAGGCCCTCGACAGCCTGGGCAACGCTTACGCCGACGAGGTGCTCTTCGCAGCCGGAATCCATCCCAAGACCTGGTGCCGGTCCCTCTCCCACGCGGACGCTGTTCACCTCCACGAGGCGATCGTGACCGTGATGAAGGAGGCGGTGGCGGAGGTCGCACGGCGCGGAGAGCCCATCGACGTGAAGGTGCGCGACTTTTTGAAGGTCCGGTTGAAGGAGCGCTGCCCGCGCTGCGGCGGCAAGATCCGCGTCGCGGGCGTGAAGGGCATGGACGCCTACTTCTGCCCGCGCTGCCAGCCCGCGACCCGGGCCGGGCTCGTGGACTGGACGCGCACGGGGAAGTGAAGCGATAATGGAGTGAGGAGCGTGGATGAGCAAGGAAGACTTAATCGAATTGCAGGGAGTGGTGACGGAGGTCTTGGCCGGCGGCAACTACAAGGTCAAGTGCGGCGAGAACCACGAGGTCCTAGCCCGGCTCAATGGCAAGATGCGGCAGTTCCGGATTCGCGTGATCGCAGGCGACCGCGTTACCGTGGGCGTATCCCCCTACGACCTCAAGCGCGGCCTCATCACTTACCGCGCTAAGTAGCCCCCCCTGGCCCGTTTCCGCTCCGTCCTCTTCGACCTCGACAACACCCTGCTCGATTTCGACCGGGCCGAGAGAGCGGCGCTCCGCGCCGCCCTCGCCCAGCTGGGTCTGCCCTTGAGCCGCTCCGCCTTGCGCGAGTACCGCCGCATCAACGATGAGCTCTGGGCCCTCTACCGCCGCGGGGGAATCGCCCAGCCGGTATTGGCGGTGGAGCGCTTCCGGCGGCTGCTCGAGTTCCTGGGGGGCGACCACCGGCGGGCGCCTCGCCTCGGCCGGGCCTACCTCGATCACCTGTCCGAGCGTGGTGACCGCCTGCCCGGCTGCCGGCCCACCCTGGCCCGCCTTTCGGCCCGCCACGGGCTGGGGGTCGTGACCAACGGCATCGATCGCGTCCAGCGAGCGCGGCTGCGGGCGGCCCGGCTGGAGCAATTCTTCCAGGTGGTGGTCACCTCGGAGGGCTGCGGCTTCGCCAAGCCCGATCCCCGCATCCTCGGCGTCGCCCTCACCGCGCTGGGGCACTCCCCGGCCCAGGCCCTCTTCGTGGGGGACGACGTGGGGACGGACGGAGGGGCCGCCGCGCGGGCGGGTGTCGCCTTCTGCTGGATGGACCGGGGTCGGGGGCACGCGCGGGGTCTCCGCCCGCCACGCCGCCGGGTGAGCAGACTCCTCGAGCTACCGGACCTCCTCTCGAGGACTTGACCCAGCCTATAATCCCTCCGCCGGAGTAGGAGGCCAGATCCTGGACTCGCCCGTATCGATCCCGCGTGCCGCCGTCTCCTCGATCGTCTTCCTTCGCAGCGAGATCCCCGCTCAGCATCCCTCGGCAGCCGTGCTCGGAGAGGAGCGCCTAGGGGCGGGGGTGGCGGTGGCTCCCGACCAGGTCTTGACCGCGCACTACCTGGTCCTGGGAGCGGCGCAGGCGGAGGTGACGGGGGCGGACGGAAAGCCGCGTGGGGTGCGGGGAGTGGCCCTGAACCACGAGACCGGCCTGGCCCTTCTCCGGCTCGAAGGCCCCGAGCTCCGCCCCGCGCGTCTGGGCGAAGGCGGCCCCGTGGCGCCCGGCCTGCCCGTCTTCCTACTGACCTGCACGAGCGACCGGGAGCGCAAGGGCGCCACCGGCCACATCTCGATGGTGGGCCCCTTCGAGGCCTTCTGGGAGTACATGCTGGACCAGGCCATCATGACCACCGCCATCAACCCAGGCTTGGCGGGAGCTCCCCTTTTCGACCCCGGCGGGCGGGTCATCGGCATCGTCTCCCTGGGCCTGGCCGCGGTGGGCCGCTACAGCCTGGCCATTCCGGTGGACCTCTTCCTGCAGCACCGGGAGGAGATGGAGAGCGAGCAGGGCGTGCGCACGGATCCCCCCCGGGCTTGGGTGGGTTTTTACCCGCAGGGCTTCGACGGCGGCGTGGCCATCAACGGCATCGTGCCCGGGGGCCCCGGGGACAAGGCCCGGCTCGCCCGGGGAGACTTGATCCTCTCCGTGGACGGCGCGCCCGTTTCCAACCTCCGCGAGCTCTACCGCGCCATATGGCGCAAGGGGCCCGGCGAATCGCTGGGGCTGCAGATCTTGCGCGACTCCTCGATCCGCGTGATCGAGGTCGTGGCGGGCGACCGCTACGAGTTCTACAAGTAGTTAGGCCTCAAGAGACGGCATCATCGAACCCATCCCAGGGACAGGATGAGTGGGTAGTGAATTTGGGCGCCGACCGCCCGCGTGAGGAACGGCACCTGGGCCGTCATCGTCCACCCGCCTGACCGACCGAGAGGCCGGCCGACGCTCAGGGAGACCAGGCCGTCGGTGCGGCCGAGATTGCCCTCGGTTTCTCTCTTTCCGTCCCAGGTCTCGCTGTTCTCACGGATGACGTCCACTCCGAGGGTGGCCGTCCATCCCCGCCTGATCGGGTGAGTCAGTGACCCGCTCCCGTGGAACCGATCCCCCGCCCGGTAGCCGTAGTGATTTGCGTAGACCACGGCTCGAGAGTCCACGCTCGCCACCAGCGCGAACTGCCCGAACCGTCTTCCCGCGGCGAGGCCTATGAGCGGATCGAAGGTCCCGGTCCCGAACTGGATGTGCTCGTGAGGAAGCCCGAGGCGTCCGAGGGCGAACGGATTCACGACTGTCGATCCGAGAGGCAGCGAAACACCCGCGCGGCCGGCCAGCGACCATGTCCCGACCTTCTTAGCCGCATGAAGTAACACCGCCGCGTCGGTGCTCCCGATCAGGGTCTCGTTCCGGTGGTGGATACTGCCATGGGGAAGGACGACGGGGAGCCGATCGGGAGTCAGGAAGTGAACCCGGCTCGTGACTTGGCGAAAGCCGGCCACGAGCTCGAGGCCGAGGCCAGGCCTTAGGCCGCGGGCGGCGGTGACGCCGATCTGCCCGGTGGTGAAGTCCTGAACATGCCAGATGTCACCCTCGTCGGTGGCGACGTGCTCGGTATGGGTGAGAGTGCCTCCCAGGACGCCCGCCAACCTCCAGGCGCCCGGCGCCGGAGGCGCCAGCGAGAACCCGCCGACCGGCAGGTTCGGGTTCGATCAGCCCGCGCACGCACCAGCCCACAGGGGGGCGGCGGAGAGTGCCAGCAGCAAGCCAACGGAAAGGATCTGGAGCTTCATGTTTCTCCTCCTCAGACCTGGCAGGCCTACGGCCGGCCCAGGTCGGACGTTCAGGCGACGGCCAGGCGGAGGAGAGGCTTAGAGGCGAAGAACGGTGTTCGACGGCGGCGAGGGACCCGGAGCGACCTCAAGCGAGGAGGCGCGGCGCGGCCCCCAACGCCACTGCGGGGCCATGGCAACCGGGGTCGGGAGGCCGAGCGACGGCAACGAACTCCATGGACCAGAGACCGTGCGCAGGTTGGGACTCTGAGCGGCCGCGATCGCATATCGCCCCGCAGGCGGAGTCTTTCGGCAGCAGTCCTCAGTCTTGCCCGACTGGTGGCAGCCGGCGGCGTCGCTCTGACAGCAAGCCATCGACGCGCGATCGTACTCGCCACAAGAGATGCCACTGAAGAGCGAAAGGACGAGGGCGGGGACGGGCAGGACGGCCGCCAAGGCGCGGATCACGTAAGGAGCATAGCACGGGCACTCGGTCCGACCGCGGGCAATAGCGGCGGGGCCGCGCCTGGCTCGGGGGCTCGCGGCGGCTTCGGGGTATCATCACCCCGTGAGACGGAAGCGATTGGAATCGCGTTGCCACGGCACCGCTAGCGGGGCGACGGAGCCTGCTCGGGATTTCCCGGGGACACGCGGCCCGGCCGACTTCGACCGGTTCAACAACTAGCGTGTCCATCCTCAAGGTCGCGCGCCTCGGCCACCCCGTCGTGCGGACTCCGGCCCGCGATCTCGCCCTCGACGAGCTGGGTTCATCCGAGATCCAGCGCTTCATCGACGACATGAAGGAGACCATGCACGAGTACGAGGGGGTGGGCCTGGCCGCCCCCCAGGTCCACCGCAGCCTCCGCCTGGCCGTGCTCGAAGTGCAGGCCTCGGACGAGCGCACGGAGCAGGCCGTGCCCTTCACCGTCCTCGCCAACCCCGTCCTCACGCGGCTTGGAGCGGAGACCCTCACGGGCTGGGAGGGGTGCCTGTCGATCCCCGACCTGCGGGGCCTGGTCCCCCGCTCCGCGCGAGTGCGCCTGGAGGCCCTGGATCGCGAGGGTCGGCCTTACACGGTCGATGCGGAGGGCTTCTTCGCCCGGGTGATCCAGCACGAGTGCGATCACCTGGACGGCCGCGTCTACCTGGACCGGATGCCGGACATGAGGAGCCTCTCGTTCTTCAAGGAGTTCCGGACCTACGCCGCCCCCGATCCCGACGAGGCGTGAAAGGGCCATGGACGAACCGCTCCTCACCGGCCCCCCCCTGGTCACCCTCCGCAACGCCTCCTCCCGACCTTACGACGGGGCGGTGGCGGCCGCCCGCACCTGCTACTCGCCGCGGGTGGTGGGGGTGGAGGAGATCACGCCCGCCCAGCGCGAGTCGATCGGGCCCCTGACCTTCGCCGCCGGCCATCACACCGTCTACCAGCACGCCCACTTCGAGTTCGGCCTCGAGAACGTGAGCCGACAGTTCGTGTGGTCGTTCCTCCACTCCCACCCCTTCTACAACTCCGAGCAGTCCAGCCAGCGCTTCGTGCGCTTGGACGAAGTGCGGGCCTTCGTGCCGGGGGGGCTGGCTGCGGAGGCCTCGAGGGTCTACCAGGAGGCGGTGCTGGGGGCCTGGCGGGCCTACCGCCAGCTCTCCGGGATCCTGAAGGAGGAGACCCAGGGCATCCTGGCCGACCTCCGCCATCTGACCCCGGGCGCCTCCGAGAAGAGGAAAAAGAAGGTCGCGCGGGAGGCGGAGAAAAAGGCCATCGAGACCGCCCGCTATGTGATCCCGGTGGCCGGTTTCACCTCCATGGTGCACACCGTCTCCGGCATCGTCTTGCATCGGCTCCACCGCATGATGCGCACGGGGGACACCCCGCGGGAGAGCGCGGCCGTGGTCTCGGCCATGGTGGACCGGGTACGCGCGCTGGACCCCGAGTTCTTCGATCGCGTGGGGGAAGGACCCCTGTCCGAGGAGGAGGTTGTCGAGTTCCGCTTCCCCCGGGGAGCGGAGGACGGCGATGCGGAGGCGGCCCGGATCGACACCCGCCTGGGGCCGCGCACCTCCCTCCTCGTGGACTACACGGCGCGGGGCGAGGAGACCACGGCGGAGGCGGTGCGGGCCGTCCTGGGGCTGAGCGCCGAGGCCCTCCCCGACGATGAAGCCCTGGAGCGCGCCCTAAACCCCCGCCTGAACCGCTACCGCCTGGAGACCCTGCAGCTCTCCCTTCACGCCCCCCTGTCCCGCGCCCTGCACCACTCGACCTATACGTTCCTGAAGCGCCTCTCCCACACCGCGGACAGCCAAGACCAGCGCCACCGCATGGTTCCCGCCTCCCGGCCCCTCATGACCTTGACCGACACCGTGCGGCCCGACTACGTCACGCCCCCGCTGGTGAGCGCAAACCCGAGAGCGCGCGAGGTGTACGAGGAGGCCATGGCCCGGGCCTGGGCGGCCAAGAACCGGCTCCTGGAGATGGGCGTTCCCAAGGAGTCGGCCCTCTACCTGCTCCCCAATGCCAAGGCCCTCCGCTTCCATGAGAGCGGCAGCCTGCTCTACCTGGGCCACAAATGGGTGATGCGCACGTGCTTTAACGCCCAGGAGGAGATCTACCGGGCCTCCATGGACGAGCTGGAGCAGGTGCGGACGCTCCACCCCCGCCTCGTCCGCTACATGGGCCCCCCCTGCGTGCTCCGCGCCGGCCTGGTCACGCCCACCTGCACGGAAGGCGAACACTTCTGCGGGGTGCCGGTCTGGCGGAGCTTCCCGGACGTGAAGCGGCGGATCTAGAGTCCTTCCACCGCGCGGGCCGCGGCAAAGCCGCTGCGGACCGCGCCCTCGATGGTGGCGGGAAGGGCGGTCGCCGTCCAGTCGCCGGCCAGGAACAAGCCGCGCACGGGGGTGACGGGCCCGGGACGGAGCGTTTCCGCGGCTGGATCCGAAGCGAAGGTGGCGTCGGGCTCGCGCATCACCAGCGAGCGCAGCACGGTGGCCCCGGCCATGGCCGGGAAGTAGCGCTTGAGGGTGGCTTCCGCGGCCCCCTTCAGCTCCGCGTTGGGGCGGGGCACCACGCGGTTGGCCGCGCTCACGATGAAGGCCAGGTGCTGGGGGGCTCCGCGGCGGCCGTAGAGGCGGCCCTTGTCGAAGACCCACTCGACCGGGGAGTCGCGCAGGCCCACCATCGGCCGATCCACCACCACGCGGTCCAGCCACATCTCGATCGACACGATGGGAGAGCGGGCGAGCCGGGCCAGGCCCGCAAAGGGCGGCTCCCCGCGGAGGGGCTCGGGGAGCAGCTCCCCCAGGGCATGCCAGGGAACCGCCGCCACCACCGCGTCCGCGGCCAGGGACTCGACCACCGCGGGCTGCCCCTCCCGGATCTGGGCCCGCGTCTCCGCGCGTTGCCGGAAGCGGACGCCGGTGGCGCGGCCGCCCGTCACCTCGATGGCTTCCACCAGGGCCCGCCGCCGGACCACCCCCCCGCGGCCCTCGAAATAGCGGGCGAGCCGGTCGTGGAGCCGGCCGTAACCCTGACGGAGGAAGATGAGGCGCGAGGCCCGGTGGCTGCTGAGGAACGCCTCCCGGTACACGTTCCAAAAGAGGACGGCGGCGGCGCGCTCGGGGGTCTCGTTGAGGATGGCCAGGGCCAGGGGGTCCCAGAGCAAGCGACGGGTCTCGCCGCCCTGCCCGGTTTTCCGGAAGTACTCGGCCAGCGTGATCCCCTCGGGCGGCGCGCCGAACCGGATGGCCAGGCCCAGCCGCAGCGCGTCCCAGCACACCCGCCAGGGCACGCGCAGGCGGAGGAGGCCGACCAGGAGGTGGAGGGGCGCGGCCAGGGGCGGGCAGTCGAGGACCGCGTAGCCGCGCTCGTCCATGTAGTCGATGTGCAGGTCATCCTGGACCAGAACCAGGTCCTCCGCCCCCGCCCGTCGCACGAGGTCGAGGGTGGCGGCGTAGGCGGCCACCATCAAGTGGGTACCGTTGTCCACGTCCTCGCCGGAGGGGACGTCCCGGAAGGAGGTGGCGCGGCCACCCAGCACGCCCCGACGCTCCAGGAGCGTCACCGAATGACGGCGCTCCTGGAGCGCGATGGCCGCGGCCAGGCCCGCGAAGCCGCCCCCCGCGACCACGACCCTCATAGGCCCCAGTAGACGCGGGGGACGGTGCGCAGGGCGAGGAAGGCCTTGTGCGGACGCGAGAGCCGGAGGGGGGGCGTCCAGGGGAAGTCCCGTCGGACCAACTCCTCGAGGAGGGCGCCGTAGACCGCCCCCATGATCTCCGCCGCCAGCATCGAGCGCCGGTCCTCGCCGGGCAGGTGAGCGCGGGCGCGCCCGTAGTGGTCGCGGGCCCTCTCCGCCTGCTGGAGCAGGAGGGCGTGCACCCCGGGGGACCGCCGGGCGGGGGGAGCGGCCGCGGCTTCGCGAAGCTCCGTCTCCGAGACGCGGAAGCGCTCCAGGTCCTCGAGGGGGATGTAGAGCCGGTCGCGGGCCGCGTCCACCGCCACGTCGCGCAGGATGTTGGTGAGCTGCAGAGCCAGGCCCAGCTCCACCGCGTAGTCCCTTGTGGCGGGGTTCAGGTAGCCGAAGATCTCGATGGAGGCCAAGCCCACCGCCGAAGCCACCCGCTCGCAGTAGAGGCGCAGGTCGGCGAAGGTGGGGTAGCGCCGGGTGGTGAGGTCCATCCGGCACCCGGCCACGATGTCCTCGAAGCAGGCGCGCGGGATCGGGAACTGGAAGAGACACTCCGCCAGGTCGCGGCCGAGCTCGGTGGTGGGCTGGCCAAGGTAGCAGCGGTGGACCTCCTCCAGCCAGTGGTTGAGGCCCGCCTCCCCCTCCCCCCCCGCCTCGTCCACGCAGTCGTCCACCACGCGGCAAAAGGAATAGAGGGCGAAGATGGCGCGGCGCTTCTGCGCGGGGAGCAGGCGGAAGGCGTAGTAGAAGTTGGTGCCGCTCTTCTGGGTCAGGCGGGCGGAGACGCTCATGGCCGCCAGCGCCAGGCCCGCCAGGCGAGGCCCAGCTTGTCCAGGGGCCCGAAGCGCGGGCGCCGCCGGAAGACATCCGCCCCTACCGCTTCGATGCGGTCCAGGATGCCCGCCCCCCCCAAGAAGGTCAGCCGCATCTCGAAGCGGAGATCGCGTCCCACCCGGTCGCAGAGGGGGCGGCCGCGGGCGAAGAGGGCGCGGGTCCGCGCCACCAGCTCGGCCATGAGGGCGCGGAAGCCGTCGCTGACGTGGGCCGCGCTCAGGTCCCACTCCCCCACCCCGAAGCGGGCGCTGAGCTCTCGCGGGATGTAGACCCGGTCCTTGCGCCAGTCCACGGCCACGTCCTGCCAGTGGTTCGCGAGCTGGAGGCCGGTGCAGATGGCGTCGGACAACGGCAGCAGCTCGGGATCGCGGTAGCCAAACACCAGGAGGACGAGTCGTCCCACGGGGTCCGCGGAGCGCCGGCAGTAGTCGAGGAGCTCTTCCCAGGTTGCGTAGCGGCTCTTTACGGTGTCCTGTCGGAAGGCGGAGAGCAGATCGAGGAGGAGCTCCTTCGGCACCTCCAGCCGGCGCACCGTCTCCCCCAGGGCGACAAAGATCGGGTCCTCGGCCTCCCCCCGATAGGCGGCGTGCAGCCGAGCCTCCCACTCGTCCAGCTTCTCCTGGCGCATCCCCTCGTACAGGCGCTCGTCCGCGAAGTCGTCCGCGGCCCGGGCAAAGGCGTAGAGGGCGTGCACGTAGCGGCGCTTCTCGCGGGGGACGAAGAGTCCCACCGGGAAGTTTTCGTAGTGGGCCTTGACGCGGGCCTCGCAGTGGGCGAAGGCCTCGTCAAGAGTGAGCGTAGACACCTGGCCTGCTCCCGCCGTTCGCGCGGCCGCCGCCGAGTTTGCGGTCTTGTTAGGCGCCACCGGCTCTTCCCTCGAGCCCTGCCGGCGGGGCCTATTTGAGCCCGAACTCGCGGGCGCGCAGGCTCTTGATGCGGTCGCGCAGCCCGGCCGCCTTCTCGAACTCCAGGGCCTTGGCTGCCTCCCGCATCTGCTTCTCCACGACCTTGATCTCCTTCTCCAGGTCGTCGAGCGTGCGGTAGCGCTCCTCGGGGCTCTCCGCCACCTCCGGGATGGGCGCGTAGTCTGCCTCGTATACCGACGACAGCAACTCCGCGATGTTCTTCCGGATGCTCTCGGGGGTGATCCCGTGCTCGCGGTTGAAGGCCTCCTGCAGGGCCCGCCGGCGGCTGGTCTCCGATATGGCGGCGCGCATGGAGTCGGTCTCCTTGTCCGCGTAGAGGATGGCTGTGCCCGCTACGTTGCGCGCGGCGCGGCCCATGGTCTGGATGAGGGAGCCGCTCGAGCGAAGGAAGCCCTCCTTGTCCGCGTCCAGGATGGCCACCAGCGAGACCTCGGGCAGGTCCAGGCCCTCCCGCAGGAGGTTGATTCCCACCAGGACGTCGAATTCGCCCTTGCGCAGGTCGCGCAGGATGCGCACGCGCTCGAGGGTCTCGATGTCCGAGTGGAGATACCGCACGCGCACCCCGAGGTCGTGGTAGTACTCGGTCAGGTCCTCGGCCATCCGCTTGGTGAGGGTGGTGACGAGCACGCGCTCGTTGCGGGCGGCCCGCACGCGGATCTCCGCCAGCAGGTCGTCCACCTGGCCCTTGACCGGCCGGATGTCGACCACGGGGTCCATGAGGCCGGTGGGCCGGATGACCTGCTCCACGACCACCCCCCCGGACTTCAGGAGCTCGTAGGGGCCGGGGGTGGCGGATACGTAGACGACCTGGCCCAGACGGCTCTCGAACTCCTCGAAGTTCAAAGGACGGTTGTCGAGGGCGGAAGGAAGCCGGAAGCCGTACTCCACCAGGGTCTGCTTCCGCTGACGGTCCCCGTGGTACATCCCCCGCACCTGGGGGACGCTCTGGTGGCTCTCGTCCACGATCATGAGGGCGTCCTTGGGCAGGTAGTCGAGGAGGGTGGGGGGCGGCTCGCCGGGCGCCCGTCCCGAGAGGTGGCGCGAGTAGTTCTCGATGCCGTGGCAGTGGCCCACCTCGCGCAGCATCTCCAGGTCGAACATGGTCCGCTGATAGAGCCTCTGGGCCTCCAGCAGCTTGCCCTCTCGCTCCAGCACCGCCTTCTCCGCGAGCAGCTCCTCCTCGATGGTTCTTATGGCGTCGTTCAGCTTGGGCCGGGGGGTCACGTAGTGGCTGGAGGGATAGATGGCCACCTGGGCCAGGCGCCCCATGGCCTTCCCGGTCAGGGGATCGAAGGCGCTGATCTGCTCCACCTCGTCCCCGAAGAGCTCGATGCGGATGCCGGTCTCCTCGTAGGCGGGCACGATCTCCACCACGTCCCCCCGGACCCGGAAGGTCCCCCGCTTGAGCTCGTAGTCGTTGCGGTCGTAGCGCGCCTCCACCAGCTTGGCCAGGAGGTCGTGGCGGTCGAGGGCCTCCCCCTGGCGGACGAAGAGGAGCATGCCGTAGTAGGCCTCGGGCGAGCCCAAGCCATAAATGCAGGAAACGGAGGCCACGATCACGACGTCGCGGCGCTCGAACAGGCTCCGGGTGGCGGAGAGGCGCATGCGGTCGATCTCGTCGTTGATGGTGGCTTCCTTCTCGATGTAGGTGTCGGACTGGGGGACGTAGGCCTCGGGTTGGTAGTAGTCGTAGTAGGAGACGAAGTACTCGACCGCGTTCTTTGGGAAGAAGGACCTGAACTCCTGGTAGAGCTGGGCGGCCAGGGTCTTGTTGTGGGCGAGCACGAGGGCGGGCCGGTTCACCCGGGCGAGCGCGGAGGCGATGGTGAAGGTCTTGCCGCTGCCGGTGACGCCGAGCAGGACCTGCTGCTTGTCCCCCCGTTCGATGCCGGCCACGATCTCCCCCACCGCGCGCGGCTGGTCACCCCCGGGGGAGAAGTCGCTCTTGAGCTCGAAGCGGGTGTCGGCAAGGGCGGGGGCGAGGCGTGGCTCCGGAGGGCGGCCCCGGTAGGTTCCCTCACCCCGCCCCTGGACGGCGGGCTCCCCGGAGCTTTCGCCGGGGGCTAGGTCGTGCGCGGGCGGCCGGGGACTTCGGGATCTCATGGGGCCTCCGGGTGGGGGCACATCCCCCCATGATACACGGCCCCGCACGGGCGCCTCCGTATTGGGTTGGAAAGTCGTTTCCCCCTACAATTGGGCTTGCCCGGCGCCCAGGAGGGAGAATGGAAGGCAACAAGACCACGCTCATCGACGCCCAGGCCGACGTCGAAGGCAAGCTCAAGGGCAAGGATGCGCACATCCTCGGGCGCTTTCGGGGCGAGGTGGAGGTCTCGGGCCGGTTGCTCCTGGGGGAGGGCTCCCGAGTGGACGCCAAGATCGCCGCCGACCTGGCCGAGGTCGCCGGCGAGTTCAAGGGCGAGATCGTGGCCCGCGTGGTCCTCCTGGACGAGAGGGCGCGGGTCCAGGGAAGCGTGAAGGCCCAGGTCCTGGTCGTCCGGGAAGGGGCGCAGCTGAACGGAGCGGTCAGCGCGGGCCCGGCCAGCGCGAGCCGGGGGACGGTCACCCCCACTCCGGGGGCCCAGGCGGGGTGATCCTGCGGGAACTGGCGGCGCGCCTGGGCTGCACCCTCCGGGGCGACGGCGGGATCGACGTTCGGCGGGTGGCCGGGATCGAGGAGGCCGGACCCGGCGACCTCACCTTCGTGGCCAACCCCAAATACGCGGCCTGCCTGGCCGACACCCGGGCCACCGCCGTCATCCTCTCCCCCGACCTCAAGACCCCCTTGCCCAGCCTCGTCTGCACCAACCCCTACCTCACCTTCGCGCGGGCGGCGGCTCTCCTCCATCCTCCCCTGCACCCGACCCCCGGGGTTCACGCCTCCGCCCAGGTCGACCCCACGGCCGTGCTGGGGGCGGGCGTCCACGTGGGAGCCCTGGCCGTGATCGGTCCCCGGGCACGGGTGGGGGCGCGCACCGCCATCCATCCCCAAGTCGTTCTCTACCCGGATGTGGAGATCGGAGAGGACTGCGTCCTCCACTCCGCGGTGCAGGTACGCGAGGGCTGCCGGATCGGGCATCGGGTGGTGGTGCAGAACGGGGCGGTGATCGGGGGAGACGGATTCGGCTTCGCCAAGGACGAGGGAGGTCGCTACGAGAAGATCCCCCAGGTGGGGA
The DNA here is from genome assembly GCA_035570235.1 of Vicinamibacteria bacterium. Lineage (NCBI taxonomy): Bacteria > Pseudomonadati > Acidobacteriota > Vicinamibacteria > Vicinamibacteria bacterium. The sequence continues at coordinate 114,971 of DATMML010000037.1, forward strand.
TCGTGGTGGTGGAGGATGACGTGGAGATCGGGGCCCTCGCCGCCATAGACCGGGCGGCCATGAGCGAGACCCGGATCGGCAGGGGCACCAAGATCGACAACCTGGTCCAGATCGGCCACTCCGTCACCGTGGGCCACGACACCGTCCTCGCCGGGCAGGTGGGGGTGGCGGGCAGCTCCAAGATCGGGAGCCGCGTGACCCTGGCCGGGCAGGTGGGGGTGGCCGGCCACCTGACCATCGCGGACGGGGTGATCGCCACCGCCCAGACCGGCATCCCGAGCTCCGTGGAGGCGGGGGCCACCGTCTCCGGCTACCCAGCCATCGACAACCGGGCCTGGCTCAAGTCCAGCGCGGTGTTCGCCAAGCTGCCGGAGCTACAGAAGCGCCTGCGGGAGCTGGAGAAGAAGGTGGAGGCCCTCCGCGAGCGCGGAGGAGCCTCCTAGGGCCGCGGGCCGTCTCCCGCCGCGTAGTAGCCCACTCGGTGGCGCACGCGGAAGGTCTCCTTGTTCCGGCTCACTTCCACCTTCAGCCGGCGGAACTTGCCGTCCTTGCGGGGATTGTCGGAGACGAAGCCCACCACGTATTGGCCCTTCAGCTCGTCTAGGATTCTGTCGTAGATCGCGGCTAGTTCTTTGGAGGTCACGGGGTTGAAGACCTGGCCCCCGCTGACGTCCGCGAGCTGGTTGAGGCACGCCTTGGCCGTTATGTAGCTCTTGCTGCCCATGCCGAAGCTGCCCATGAAGGCGATGGGGTAGATGGTGACGGAGCTGGAGCGTACGAGCTGGATGAGATCGAAGAGGCTGAGGGCGCTGGTGGTGTCCTCGCCGTCGGTGAAGACGAGGAGCACCTTCCGGCCCGGGGCGTCCTGAACCCGGGAGATGTAGACGCTGATGGCGTCGTAGAGGGCGGTCGTGCCCGCCGCCTTCGACTCCAGGATCCGCTCGAAGAGCCCCTGCTGGTTCTCGCTCGTGTAGCGGGAGACGCGGATGTCCTGGTCGAAGAAGATCATGATCAGGTCCCGCGCCCGCGGGATCGCGTCCAGGAAGCGGACCGCCGACTCCTGGGTCAGGCGCATCTGCTCCTGCATGCTCTCGCTGGTGTCCAGGAGCAACCCCAGGTCCAGGGCCAGGGCGTCCGCGTGGCCGGGCTCGATGCCGCGGCCGAACAGCTGAACGAGCTGGGGCCGCCCGTCCTCCCGGATCAAGAAGTCCTGGGCGTCGAGGTCCGTGACCAGGCGGCCTTGGGAGTCCCGCACCGTGACCGTGATGTTGACGACATCGACCCCGACGGGGAAGACGGGGGTCCTCTGTTCCGCACCCAAGGCCCAGGGGAGCGCGATGAGGAGCGGAGCCGCGATCCAAAGGCGTGACAAGAGTGAACCTCGGGCCGGCGTTAGTGCAGCACCTCGACGACTCTCACCGCCAGCTCGACCTTGTTGAAGGGGGGCATGACGTAGACCCCCTGGGCCAGGTCGCGGGCGGCCCGGGCGGCCTCCCGGGCGATGCTCACCCCTTCCGCCTGGGCCTTCTCCCCCGAACCCGCCTTGCGCATGCGCTCCCGGATGTCGTCGGGGATGGTCATCCCCGGCACCTCGTTGTGCAGGAACTCGGCGTTACGGTGGGAGTAGAGGGGCAGGACGCCCACCAGGATCGGGATCTGGATGTGCTTGATCAACCCCAGGAAGGACTCCAGGGAACGGGGGTCGTAGACGGGCTGGGTCATGATGTACTCGGCTCCCGCTTCCACCTTCTGCTCCAGCCTCCGGACCTCCTTCTCTCGGTCCAGTTTGCTGGGGTCCGCCCCGCAGCCTATGTGGATGCCGAGGGCGGGGCCGATCAGGTTCCCGGCCAGGTCGCAGCCGTGGTTCAGGTGGTCCATGATGCGGATGAGGCCGATGGAGTCCACGTCGTAGACGGCGGTGGCGTCCGGGTAGTCGCCCAGCTTGGGGGGGTCCCCGGTGATGGCCAGTATGTTGCGCAGGCCGAGGGCGTATGCCCCGAGCAGGTCCGATTGGATGCCTAGCAGGTTCCGGTCCCGGCAGGTGTAGTGGAGGATGGTGTCCACCCCCACCTTGTTCTGCAGGAGCACGCACAGGGATTGGGCGCTCATGCGGGCCGAGGCGCGGGGACCGTCCGCCACGTTGATGGCGTCGATCTCGTTCTCCTTGCAGTACTGGGCTCGCTCCAGGATCAACCCCGGGTCCGCCCCTTTGGGCGGATCCAGCTCCACCGACACCACGAACCTCTTTCCGAGCTTTCGGGCGAGCGCGCTTTTCTCCTCGCGGGGGACGGGAGCGGGGGCCTCCTTGGGGCGGGAGGGCGGAATGACCGGCACCTCCTCGCGCGAAGGCTGAACCATGCGTACCGAGCGGACCAGGTTTCGTATGTGGTCGGGGGTGGTTCCGCAGCAGCCGCCCACCAGGTCCACGCCCGCGGCCAGGAAGCGCCGGGAATAGGAAGCCATGTACTCCGGCGTGCACAGGTAGACGTACCGCCCGTCCACCAGCGCGGGCGCACCCGCGTTGGGCATGGCCGCCAGCCGAGCCTTCGTCACCACCGCGGCCATGCGCTTCACCGTCTCCAGCATGGCCTGCGGACCCTGGCTGCAGTTCGCTCCGATGACGGGGACGCCCCAAGCCTCCAGGCTCCGCACCACGTCCTCCGGGGTCTCTCCGTAGAAGGTCGTGCCCTCCTCGTTGAAGGTGAGGGAGACGACCACGGGCAGGGAGGACGTGGCGCGGACAGCCTCCAGAGCGGCCCGGGCCTGGTCGAGGGAGGGCATGGTCTCGATCATGAAGAGGTCGACCCCCCCTTCCCCCAGCCCCTCCGCCTGCTCGCGGTACGCGGCCACCGCCTCCTCGAACGGGATGTTGCCGAGAGGCGCGAGCGGCTTGCCGATCGGGCCTAGGGAGCCCGCCACCAGACCCCGCCCCTCCGCCGCCTGGCGGGCGATGCGCGCTCCCTCCCGGTTGATCCGGCGGACCTGGGCCTCCAGCCCGTGGGGTCCCAGCTTGAAGCGGTGGGCGCCGAAGGTGTTGGTCTCGACGACGTCCGCCCCCGCATCCAGGTACTCTTCATGGATCGCGCGCACGAGAGCGGGGTTCGAGAGGTTCAGCTCGTCGAAGCAGCGGTTCAGGAACACGCCCCGCCCATAGAGCATCGTGCCCATGGCGCCGTCGCCCACCACCACGCCATCCCCGATCCGCTCCAGGAAGGACTTGACGCCCGCGGCGGAGGCCTTCGCGCTGTTCATAAAGGACCAGTTTAGCCGGGGCGGGAGGGGACGGCAAATCAACGCTCGCGGTCGCGCATCGCCCGCGACGGCCTTCTCGCCTGCGATCCTCAGGTATGATCGGATTTCGGGCCAAAGCGAGCGGGCCCCGCGGGCGGCAACGCTCTGAGGGCAACGCGGAGGTGAACCACCATGATCGTCGGCGCACACTCGATCATCTACAGCAGAAAACCAGATGCCGACCGGGCCTTCCTGCGCGATGTGCTCAAGCTTCCCAGCCTGGACGTGGGAGAGGGCTGGCTCATCTTCGGCCTGCCGCCCGCGGAGGTTGCCGTCCATCCATCGGACAAGAACGACGTACACGAGTTCTATCTCATTTGCGATGACGTCGACGAGTTCGTGGCCAACCTTAAGAAGCACAATGTGCCTTACGAGGCGGTTCAGAACCAAGGTTGGGGTTTGCTCACGCGCCTCACCCTTCCCGGCGGGGGAAGGCTCGGCGTGTATCAGCCGCGTCACGCGCGTCCGAAGCCGATGAAGCAAGAAAAGAGACCCCGCCCCCGCCGGAAAAGCCCGAAGAAGGCGGTGAAACGATGACCCCCGGCCGCCAAACAACCCAACTGCGGGGCGGAGCAGGGCAGAGCGGAGCCGCGCTTCTGGTCTCGGTCGTGCGCGGACCTCGCTCTTGAGCCCGGCCCTCCCCTGATATAGCCTGGCCGCCCATCCGTCCGGGGGTCGCGCGATGCCGATCACGCTCTCGCTGCCGGAGGCGCGCCGCCTGGCCGTGGCCGCGCAGGGATTTGGTCCCCGACCGGCCACGCCCTCCCTGGGCCACGTCCGCCGGCTGGCCACGCGGCTGCACGCCTTCCAGATCGACTCCGTGAACGTGCTCGCCCGGGCCCACTACGTCCCCGCCTTCGCGCGCCTCGGTCCCTATCCGATGAAGGCCCTCGACTCGCTCGCCTACCTCCAGCGCGAGCTCTTCGAATACTGGGGGCACGCCGCCTGCCTGCTACCGGTCTCGCTCTTCCCCCTCCTGCGGTACCGCATGAATAGGCACATCGAGAGGACGCAGGCCTACATGCGGTCGAAGCGTGGCGCCTACATGGCCAGGGTCTATCAAGAGGTGGCCGAGCGCGGACCCCTCGCCGCCGCCGAGCTATCCAATCCCGGCAAGAGTTCGGGGAACTGGTGGGGCTGGGGGGCCGGGAAGGCAGCCCTCGAGCACCTGTACGACTCGGGCCTGGTCGCCATTGCGGGACGCCGCGGCTTCGAGCGGCTCTACGACCTTACCGAGCGCGTCATCCCTCGAGCTGCGCTCGACGCGCCCGCGCCGCCGCGTGAGGAGGCGATGAAGCAGTTGCTCTGCCTGGGCGCGAAGGCCTACGGCGTCGGGACCTTCGCCGACATCGCCGGCTACTTCCAGATCGACGGGTGGCACGATCGATTGTCACCGGGACCCTTTTGGGAGCGACCGCCGGGTCCCCAGGGCCGGCGGGCCCAGCCCATCGTCAAGCGGCTCTTGGCCGAGCTCGTCGAGGAGGGCCGTCTCCTGCCCGCGCGCGTCCGCGGCTGGAAGGATCCGGCCTACGTGCATCCGGGTGCGCGCGTCCCCCGAACCCTCCACGCCCGCGGAATCGTCACCCCGTTCGACTCCCTGGTCTGGGACCGCCAACGCCTGGCGCGGCTGTTCGGGATGAAGTACACGATCGAAATGTACGTGCCCGCGCGGCGACGGGTCCACGGCTACTACGTCTGCCCGTTTCTGCTCGGCGACACCCTCGTCGCCCGCTGCGACCTCAAGGCGGACCGCGCCCGCAGGGTCCTGAGGGTGCAGAGCGCGTTCTTGGAGCCGGGAAAGGACGCGCGCCGGGTGGCCGCGGGGCTGGCCGGCGAGCTCGGGCAGCTGCAGGCGTGGCTCGAACTCGACGGGATCGAGGTCGGGAAGCGCGGGGACCTCGCGGCCAGGCTGCTCCGCACCCTGAAGTAGGAGCATCCGAGCAGGCTTGGGTCCGGGAGGTGCAGGTTGGGGGAGGGGGAGAGGGCGGTCCAGGCACCGATGCCGCCTCTTGGATCGTCGCGGCGGTGGGCGGTCATCCTGTCGCCGATCGGCGTCATCGCCCTGGGCTTCGCCGTTCAGCGCCTGGCCGGGCTCGTGATCGGGGCCTGGGCCTGGATCCCGACCATGCTCGTCTTCTGGGGTGCGGTGGCCACCCTGATCTGGTGGGGCCGACAGGGGAACCCGGCCAGGCTCTGGCTCCGAAGACCACGAGGGTCAGGGGTGTGGTCGGCTCTCGCGCTAGGGGTGGGGCTCGTCTCCGTGCGCGAGTTCGTGCTGGGCTGGCATGTCCTTCGGTCTCCGACCCTGCTCGCATTGTGGCTGGGGTTCGGCCTGCTCAACCCGTGGCTGGAGGAAGGATATTGGCGCGGACTGCTCATCGATGCCACCCGCAGCTGGCCCTTTGGGCTGGGGGTCGTCTACTCGACGGCGTTCTTTGCCCTCAGCCATCCGCTGATCTGGGGAGTGCACTCCGCCGCGCTTCGTCATCCGGCCGTGCTGGTCGGTCTGGGTCTGGCGGGGGGCGTGTGGGGCATGGCTTACTGGCGGACGGGTAGCCTTCGCTGGACGATCGCCGGCCACGCCTGCGCGAACCTATTCGGGCTGTCAGTGCCGGTTCTTCTGAACCTGCACGTTCCCGGTGGCTTGAGGTGAGCACTCGATCGATTGGCCCCGGCCGTCTCCCTGGGACCCGGTCGAGCAGCGGATACACTCGACCTTCGTCATCGAAGGTAACGCCCAGGGCCTCCCCCTGCGCTACGAGGAACTCCCGGTCCGGAGCGAAGCTCAGACTGCTCGCGTCAACGCGGAGGAAAGAGTGAAGCAGCGGGCCCCGCGACAGGCGCTTCGGCCATCACCTGGCCGGAGCTAGCCCCCGCAGGAGCGGCTTGTCGATCTTCAGGACGACGCCCGAATTGCGATCGGCGATCTCGCTGATCTGGTATTGGGCGGCGGTGCCCAGCACCTGGGCGACTTCCGACGGACCCAGGCCGTAGTCCTGCGCCAGCCACCCGGCCATGTTCGACGTCGCCATGCGTAGCGCGTCGTCCACCGATCCACCGAATCCCGTTGCCATGATCTGGCCCTCGTTCTCGACGCGCGGCGCGGAGGGGCGGCGGCCCGGGATCACGTCGACCGTGAAGGTGACGTCGGCCGAGGTCTCCAGCCCGCTGCCGTTGAGCTCGCCGTCGCCCTGCGCGGCATGCACGTCGCCCAGGTACAGCAGGGCGCCCGGGGCTTGGATGGTCAGATAGACGGTCGCGGCCTCGCGGATGAGGTTGAAGTCCATATTGCCGCCGTAGAAGCCCGAATCATTGGCCATCGGCGCAGCATCGCCGGGTGGGGCTGCGACGCCGATCGAGCCGATCATCGGGCGCAGGGGCAGGACGTAATTGGCGAGATTCCCCGTTGCTCCCTCGGGTGTGCCGACGTTCTTCTCGAGATCCAGCCGCCACCGGACCGGCTTGTTGATCCCGTCCATCCGGCGTGCCAGGCCGGCGGTTAGCGCGCTGTCGACCAGATGGTCGTTGGTACCGGCCCAGTCGCGGTTCAGCCGCAGGCGCACGATATGAACGGCGAGTGTGTCGCCCGGCATCGCCGTTTCGACGTAGATCGGGCCCGTCAGCGGATCGCCGCCCGCGGCGCGCTTGATGCCCTGCGCATCGACTCCGCCGGCGTCGATCGTGGTTGTGTGCACCGTATCGCCTGGCCAGACTCGTAGCACGGGTGTCGCCTGAGGCGAATAGGAGCGCTGGAAGCTCGTCGGCGTGAACTCGATCGTCTGCGGCGGGCCCGGCCTTCGGTCGGGAATCCGCGCGGCTCTGAACGCGGAGCTGAAAGGGCGGACGCCCTTGTCGCCTTCCGTGATCATGGTCCCCATGATGACGCCGTCCGCGACGGTTGCCGTGACACTTCGGCTACCCGCGCGGAATCGCAGCATCTTGCGTTCGATGGTGCCGGACAAGGGAACGCCGTCAAGGCTGCCGGTGAGAGGGTTGCTCGCCTCGACAAGATCGAGCCGGGCGACGCTGGTCGTTCCGTTGAATTCCATCGTGGCGATCCAGTGGCCCACGAGCAGCGGAGCATCGGTGGGCGGTTGGCCCTGCGCCAGGGCAGCAACGGCCAGCAGGATTAGGCATGCAGCTCCTCGCATCTTTCGCCCCTCCACGCTGCCTTAATGTCCACTCTTCTCTTCTGCTGTTCAACCCGTGCCGCGTCGTCCTGGCCCAGCAAAAACTGGATCTGCTCGAGGGCCCGCCGGAGAGCCGGGCACAGTTTGCGCACGGGCGACGTAAACCGTGGGGTGAGAGTTGGAGGGAGAGAAGGACCGCGTACTCGGCGACGATGCCGAGGACGGCTGTCGTGGAAAGCCTCTCCCCGACAACACTCCCCCACCGACTGCCCGGAAGATCCGGCCCTGGGCGATGCCCGCCGTCTCAAGCCACGCCCGGAGGGCCGCCTCCACCCAGTCCGGGACGGGCACGGTGCGGATCCGGCCGCCCTTGCCGGAGATGTCGACAAAGACCGCCCGGCCGTCCCCCTCCTGGAGGTCGCCAACCGTGAGGCCCACGAGCTCGCCCCGGGGGAGGGCACCGCCGAGGAACCCTGGCCGTCGGGCGCGACGGCCAGGGCTCGTCGGAGACTAGCGGTATTTCACCGAGCAGCCGTAGGGCTGGCTGGAGGTAGTGGTCACCGGCTTGCCGGCCATGGCCTCGTCCAGGGCCGTCTGTACGTAGTTCCGGGCGGTGGCGATGTCGGCCTTGTCGATGGAGGGCCGATCGTCGATGGCGCCGTTGTAGATCAGCTTCCCGCTGGGGTCGATGATGAACATGTGGGGCGTCGTCTTCGCGCCGTAGGCCTGGCCCACCGCTCCCTCGGAATCGAGGAGGAAGGCGGTGGGGGCGGCGCCCTTTTCCTTAACGAGGGCGTTGGCCTTCGTCGCGTCCAGGGCTCCCTGCTTGCCCCCGGCCGAGGAGTTGATCGACAGCCAGACCACGCCCTTGCCGGTGTAGGTCTTCTGCAGCTTCTGCATGTTCCCGCTGCCGTAGTGCTTCCCTACGAAGGGGCAGTCGAAGTTCACCCATTCCAGGACCACGTACTTGCCCTTGAAGGACGACAGGGCCTCCTGCCCTCCGCTTGCATCGGGAAGGCTGAAGGCGGGAGCGGGCTGGCCCACGACGGCCCCCGCGAAGCTCGCGGCGGGATGGGCGAGAAACAGCGTGCAAGAAGCAGCGGCGGTCATCGCGTCTCTCATCTTCTTCATGGCCGGTTCTCCTTACTACTAGATTATTGAGGGGAGGTGATATCGCTCGTCAAGCCACGAGCCGCGCGCGCGTCGCCGAGCGCGTCGTCGAGGGCGGCGAGCACGATCCCCGGGGTGATCACCTCGGGGAGCACGCGGGGGGGCCGGCCGGGGTCGCGGGGGTAGACCACGTAGAGGGGCACTCCCTGCCGGCCGTAGGAGGCCAGGGCGGACGTGATGTCTTGGTCGCTCTTGGTCCAATCCGCTCTCAAGGCCACGACACCCTCGCGTCGGAAGCGGTCTTGGACCTCGCTCGAGGCCAGGGCCACCCGTTCATTGACCTGGCAGGTGAGGCACCAGGCGGCGGTGAAATCGATGAAGACCGGCTTCCCCTGGGCGCGCACCCTGGCCAGGGTCTCCGCCGAGTAGGCCTCCCAGGCCAGCCCGCTTCCTCCCCCGCCCGGCCCCCCTCCCCCTTCCGCGGAGCGTACGCCCAGGACGAGGCCCACGGCGAGGAGGAGGGCCGCCGCCGCCGGAGCCAGATGGCGCGCGCGCGGGCCAAGCCCGGTAGCAGGGGTCCGCCCGTAAAGCCAGGCCGCGAGGCCGAGGGCGAGCAGGGCCAGAAGCACGCGGGTCATACCCTCGACACCCGCCTCCCGGCCGAGAAGCCAAAGCAGAGCCACCACCGTGGCCATCAAGAGAAAGCCGAGGAACTGCTGGAAGCCTTCCATCCACGCACCCGGCCGCGGCACGAGCCGAAGCAGGCGGGGGTTGAGCGAGAGCACGAGGTAGGGCGCGGCCATGCCCAGGGCGAGGGCGGTGAAGACGAGCAGGGACACCGCCCCCGGCTGGGTCAGCCCGTAACCGAGCGCGGAGCCCATGAAGGGGGCCGTGCAGGGCGTGGCCACGATCGTGGCCAGGGCGCCGTTCCCGAAGGAGGACAAAAGGCCCGTCCGCTCCCGGTTCAGGTTCGCGGCCGCGATGAGCGACTCGCCCAGGGGGAAGACGCCGAAGAGGTTCAACCCGAGGGCGAAGAAGAGGGCGGCCAGGAACGCGACGAAGGTGGGGGACTGGAGCTGGAATCCCCAGCCCACGCTCCTCCCCCCCGCGCGCAGGGCGAGCATCAGACCGGCCAGAAGCCAGAAAGACACGAGGACCCCGACCGTGAAGGCGACCCCGTGCCGCCAGGCCCTTGGGGACTCCTGGCCCGACTGTCGGACAAAGCCCATCACCTTCAGAGAGAGCACCGGCAGCACGCAGGGCATCAGGTTGAGGGCGAGGCCGCCCAGGAAGGCAAAGGCGAGGACCACGGCCAGGCCCCGGCCGGGCGGAGGCCCTTCGATCCCGGCCCCCGGCGAGGCGGTCAGGGGCGAGACGGGCACATCCACCTCCACGGCAACGGGGGCCGCCCCCCCCTCGACCAAGAGGACACCCGTGACGTGATAGAGAGCGGGGCCGTTGGCCGCCCGCGCGATGTCGAGGCGGTGGCCGCCCGCCACTCGGTGCAGGGTCTGCGGGTTCGGATACTCCACCACCAGGGGCTGGTCAGAGAAGAAGTAGGCGCCGGAGGGGGCCTGGGGCGCGCGGAAGGTGAGGGCAAGGACGCCGGCCGTGGCCGCCGCCTTCACCTCCCAGCCCCGGGCAGGCACAGGGAGATGGCCGCGGGTCGCCTGGAAAAGGGGCGCGTTCGCGGGTGCGGGTCTGGGCGCTTCCGCGCGCACGGGCAGGACCAGCTCCAGCTCCGCCCGCCCGGGAATGCATGCCTCCTGACACTCCAGCCAGTCCACCCGGCCTGCGAGCCGGACCTCGCTCCCCGGGGACAGAGTCTGGGGAGGCGTGATCGCGACAGGAAGCAGCACGTCGCCCTCGTATCCGTAGCTCATCAGGGGCGGGGCGGCTAGGCGGCCCGGAAAGGGCCATTGCAGCGGCCCCGCCTGGAAACCCTCGGGCAGCCGCCAGGTCATCCGCGTGGGCAGGCCTGAATCCGCGGGGTTCTTCCAGTACGTATGCCAGCCCTCGGCCATCTGGAGGCGGATGCCCACCGAGAAGGGACGCCCGGGCTGGATGGACTCGACCTCCGCCAGCAGGCTCGGTTTAACGTGCTTGCCCGCGGGCGTCCCCGCCACCGCGGGCGCGGCCAAGGCGAGAAGGGCCAGGACGAAGGTTGTTGCCGGGGGCTTCTTCCTCGTGGCGTGCAGTTTTCGACCTCCCCACTCCATTACGAAACGATACCCCGAAGCGGGCGACGGCCGTTCGTGAAGCCGCGTAAAACGTTGTCACCGGTGGCTTCCCGGGCTTAGGGGTCCGGGCAGAATGCCCCGAGCCCCCGGGGGCGACCTCTCTTAGGTCGCGGCCAGGTACTGGATATCGTTCAGAATGCCGGCGGCGGTGACCTCGGCTCCCGCTCCGGGGCCGGTGATCACGAGGGGCTCGTCGCGGTACCGGCGCGTCGTGAACGAGATGAGGTTCCGGGTCCCGCGCAGGGCCCCGATGGGCGAGGAGGCGGGCACGGCCACGAGGCGGACAAAAACCGCACCCGCGGTGGCGGTCACGACGTAGCGGAGGGTCCGCTCCTGTCTGGCCGCGCGGGCCGCGCGCTCCCGCCAAGCCGCGTCCAGCGAGGGCAGGCGCTTCATGAACTCCGACCGCGAGAGCCGCCGCAGCCGGGGTGGGACCAGGTCCTCCGGGGCGGGAGGGAGCCCGCGGTAGCCGAGGAGTCGGGCCAGGATCAGCCCCTTGCGCGCTGCGTCGCGGCCGGACAGATCCTCGCGGGGATCGGGCTCCGCATAGCCGCGCGCCACCGCTTCCGCCACCGCCTCCGAGAAGGGCCGGCCCTCCCCCACCGCGGAGAGCACGAACCCCAACGTGCCGCTCACGCATCCCTCGATGCGCAGGACGCGGTCGCCGCTCTCCACCAGCTTTCGGTGGGTGTCGATGACGGGCAGCCCCGCCCCCACCGTGGCCTCGTAGCGAAGCCGCCGTCCCGCCTCCTCCGCCGCCGCGAGCAGGCCGGAGTACGCTTCGGGCGAGCCGGCCAGCGGTTTCTTGTTGGCGAGCACGAGGTCGAAGCCCTGGCCGAGCGCGGCGCGCAGCAGATCGCCGGTCTCCTCGGCCGTGACGTCCACCAGCACCGGCCGGGAGACGGCGTGGCTGGCGATGAAGGAGAGCGCGGCCGCCGCCCCCGCCCGCTCTCCCCCCAACGCGGCCAGGAGCTCGCCCCGGTCCTTGCCCCGGGCCAGGCGCAGGAGGCGGACCCGCGAGAGGCCGCGGGGGTCGAAGAGGTAGCCCGAGCGGTCGAGGAGGCCGACCAGGCGGACCCGGGAAGCTCCGTTGCGGGCCGCCACCTGGTCGGCGAGCGCGCGTCCCACCCGGCCGAAGCCGAGGAGGACGACGTCGGTGCGGGGTGCCCCCGGGGGCCGGCCGCCCCCGATCTTGGAGAGTTGGAAGGCAGCGTGGACCCGCCGGGTCGCCTCCGCGGCATCCGTCCCCGCCACCACGAACGAGATGTTCAGCTCGGACGAGCCCTGGGCAATGGCGATGACGTTCACGCCCCCCCCGGCCAGGGCGGAGAAGACCCGGGCCGCGATCCCCGGCGTCCCCGCCATGCCCCTTCCCACCACTGCGATCACGGCCACGCCGCTGCGGGCGACCACCCCGTCGATGAGGCCGGTGGCGAGCTCCTCCCGGAACACGCGGCGCAGAGCCTGGACCGCGCGGGCCGCCTCCCCCTCCGGAAGGGTGAAGCCGATCGAACTCTCCGATGAGGCCTGGAAAATGGTGGAAACGGAGAGCCCCTCCGCATGGACGGCGGTGAAGGTCCGGGCAGCGATGCCGGGCACGCCCATCATCCCCTTACCCGCCACCGTGACCAGGGCCTGTCCCTGGATCGTGGCCAGGGCCTTGACGGGGTAGGCCTCCAGGGTGCTCCGCCCCGAGACCTCCGTCCCCGGACGCTCCGGATCGTGGAAGGAGCGGACGTGGAGCGAGATCCGGCTCCCCTCGAGGGGGATGAGGGCGCGGGGGTGGAGGACCTTGGCCCCGAAGTAGGCCACCTCCGCCGCCTCGCGGTGGTGGAGTTGGGGGATGAGGCGGGCGTCGGGAACCTGGCGGGGATCGGCGGTCAGGATGCCGGCCACGTCCTTCCACAGGACCACGCGCTCGGCCCGGAGGGCCCGCCCGAGCAGGGTGGCCGTGAGATCCGAACCACCCCGGCCGAGAGTGGTGACACCCCCATCCGGCGCAGAGCCGATGAACCCGGGCACGACCACGGTGACCCCCCGGCGCAGCAGGGGCGGCAGCAGGCGTAGGGCCCGCCGGCGGGTGGCCGCCAGGTGGGGCGCGGCGGCCCCGTGACGACCGTCCGTCGACACCAGCCGGACGGCGTCCACCAATTCCGCGCGGCGGCCCGCGGCGCGCAGCGCCTCCGCGAGGATCGCGCTCGCGGCCCGCTCGCCCCTGGCAATAAGAGTGTCGCTGGCCCGCGGGGAGAGCTCGGCCAGGGCCGCTACCGCCCGTGCGATCTCCCGGTAGTCGCGGGCGGCGGCGTCGAGGGCGGCCAGGAGCCGGCGCCGCGGCCCCCCCGCCCGCAGCAGACCGAGCGCGACGTCGCGGTGGCGGCGCAGGAACGCCGCCGCCACCTCGCCTCCCGCTCCCCCTTCCCCCCCCGCCGACCGGCGCGCGCCCGCGAGGAGAGCGTCCGTGACCCCGGCCACCGCCGAAGCCACCACCACCAGAGGGCCGCGATGCCCCCGGATGAGCGCCACCGCACGGCGAAAGGCGACCGCGTCGGCCAAGGAGGCGCCCCCGAACTTCCACACCTGAAGGGGAGGACCCGGCATCAACGCCCGCCCTCCGTGCGCCGGAAACTCGCGAAATTGAGGCGGACCTCGCCTTCCGGGCCGGTGATGGAGATGCGGACGAGCCGAGAAGGGGGGGCGTCCCGACAGGCCCCAAACAGCTCCTCCAGGCTCCGCACCCGCACCTCGGTGTCCACGGTGTCCCGGCCCCGACCTGTGCTCAAGGTGACCACGGCTTCCATTTCGCCTCCGGGAAGGGGCTCACAGCCCGAGGATCGCCTGGTCCACGTTCACGACATGGGCGCGGACCTTCTCCTCCAGGACCTTCCGCACCGCTCCCAAGTCCTCGCGGGGGACGGGCAGGCGGAAGGAGCCGGAGCGGCCGCGGGGGAGGAGGACGAGGATCACCTCCCTGCCCTCGGGGGCCTCGCGGAAAGCCATGCGCGCGATGCTTCCGTAGAGGAGGAAGCCGGTGTCAGCCCAGACCCCGTCCCGGTACAGCCCAAGGTGGATCCGCGCGGAGAGCGGCACCATGAGGATGAAGTAGACCGCCATCACCGCCTGGCTGTAGACGTGGTGGAAAGGGAGGGCCAGCCGGCCGTGGATCACGGTCAGGGCCGCGCTCACCACCCCGAGCCCGAGCAGGAGCGGGAAGTGGCGGGGCAGGCGCCCCGGCCAGGTCAGGAGCGCGGTGGGGCGCACGCGGCGGAAGAGGAGGTAGCCGGCGAACCCTCGGATGAGCAGGACCGAGAAGTAGATGCCCAGGCCCAGGAGGCCGAGGCTGATGATCGTCTGGTTGGCCGCCTCCGAAGCGCCCCCCATGTCCTCGCCTCAGGGAACCGCGTCCAGGGCCTGCTCGATGTCGGCAATGATGTCTTCCGCGTCCTCGACCCCCAAGGAGATGCGGGCGCTGCCGGGGTCGACGCCTGCGGACCGGAGCTGCTCGTCGCTGTAGCCGTGGTGAGAGGTGTGGACGGGCAAGCTCACCAGGGACTCCACGCCGCCCAAGCTGGCCGCACGGGTCACCAGACGCAGGTGATCGTAGAAGCACTCCGCGGCGGGCAGGCCGCCCTTGAGGACGATCGACACCATTCCCCCGAAGGCCGACATCTGCCGGCGCGCGACCTCGTGTGCGGGGTGCGAGGGCAGCCCGGGATAGCGGACGCGGGAGAGCTTGGGATGGCCCTCCAGCCGGCGGGCCAGGGCCAGCGCGTTCGCGCACTGCCGCTCCACGCGCAGGTGCAGAGTCTTCAGGCCGCGCAGAACGAGGAACGCGGCGTGGGGATCCAGGCAGCCGCCCAGGACCTTGAGCAGGGAGCGCGCGCCCTCGATCCGAGCCCGGGACCCCACGAGGGCGCCCCCGATGATGTCGCTGTGGCCGCCGAGGGCCTTGGTCAGGCTGTGCATGACGAAGTCCGCCCCCTGCGCGAGGGGGCGTTGCAGGCAAGGGGTGGCGAAGGTGTTGTCCACGATCAGGGCGAGCCCGCGGTCATGGGCGGCGCTGGCCACGGCCCCGATGTCCAGCACGTCCAGGGAGGGATTGGTGGGGCTCTCGATCACGAGGACGCGGCTGCGCGGGCCCGCCAGCCCCTCGAGGTTGGTCAGGCGGGAGGGCGGGATCAACTGGCCCGTCACCCCCAGGGTAGGGAGCACCTCGCGCACGAACCGAGTGGTCCCGCCGTAGAGGGAGGCGCTGGCCAGCACCTCATCGCCCGCCTTCACCAGCGAGAAGATGGCGGTGGTGATGGCGGCCATGCCGGATGCGAAGACCAGGCCCGCTTCCCCCTCCTCCAGAGTGGCCAGGGACTGCTCCAGCTCCCGGAGGGTGGGGTTCTCATAGCGCGTGTAGAGATAGAGCTCCTCGTCTCCCTCCAAGTAGCGTCGCATCTCGGCGGCAGACGCGAAGGCGAAGGTGGACGACTGGACGATGGGGGTGGTGAGGGGGCCCGGGCGGGCCTCGCGCCCCCCGCGCACCGCCCGCGTCCCTATGCCTCGCTTGCTCATGGATCCCTCCCCTCTTAGAGCTGGACGGGCTGGGTCGCCGCCTCGAAGCTCGGAGCCCGGGCGGGCAGGGGTGCCGCTCCCACCACCGGCTCCACGAACACCCGGTAGGCGTCGCGGTAACCCTGCTCCAAGAGGTCGGCGGTCGTCTGCCACACCTCGGTGGCGGGATCGCGGGCTCCGCCCAACTCCAGGGGACCCAGGAACCGCCGCTCCGGCCGAACAACATAGAGGGCGAAGTCCCGGTAGACCCTCAAAGTGGCGGGATCCTGCCAGGCCCGACCCCCGTCCTCGGTTCGATGACCCAGGGTCTCCACCATGCGGTTGATCCTCTCCGCTCCGTGGATGTCGCGCTCCAGGGCTTGCCGCTCCAGGGCGGCGAGCACGCTCTCGAGCTGCGCGCGGGCCCCGCGGCGACGCGTCAGCGGGGCGGCGGGGACGGGGGTGGCGGAAGCCACGATCACCTGCTCCGCGCCCGCAGCCAGGGCCTCGGAAATGCCGGCCCCCATGACAAGGGTGGCGTCGCTCAGGCGGTGGGTCTCCCCTCCGAAGAGCCCCCCCTTGGGGAAAGCCACCCGCCGTACGGGGGCGGCCAGGGGCGGGAGGAGGCCGGTCATCACCGCCTCGAAGAGCATCCCACCGTAGCCAGGGGCGCGCAGGTCCACCGCCCCCGGGATCCCCTCCAGTCGCGAGCGCGGTTGCTGCGCGCGGGCGGCCACGAACGCGGTTCGGTGCTGGTCCTGCAAAAGGACGAAGGGAAGCACGCCCTCCCCGTCCAGGTCGGCGGTGCGCAGGATGAGCTCGCGGAAACCGGGCTGACCGAGGTTCTCGGCGGCCAGGGCCACGAAGCGCTCGCCGAGCTCGGCTTCCGAGGGCGGCCTCCGGGAGAGGGCGGGGCCGCGGGCGATCTCCCAAAGCCCGCGCCGCAAGCGGTCCTGCCCGGGGCGCACGGAAAGGAATGACTCGAAGGACTCCGGGAACCGACGACCGTCCCGGAGCCAGGAGCGGACCAGGAAGACGAGCATCACGGCCGCGAGGGCGAAGATGGGCAGGGCGAGGGCGGCCAGGTAGGGACCGCTCAGGACTTCGGGCGCGACCCAGAACCGCCCCAGGGCGCGCGAGGGCAGGCCGGGAGCCAACCGGTCCGCGATCAGGACGAGCGGAAAGAGGAGGCCCGCGACCAGGGCCAGAGCCAAGGGCAGGAGGAAGATCGCGAACGACAAGCCCAGCAGGACCACGGCCAGGAGGGCCAGCGGTCGCAGGGCGAAGAAGGAGCCCCCGCGCACGCCGTCCCAGAAGCCGCCGGGACCATACAGCTTGGAGCCGCCCGCCACCGCGCCGTAGGCCGCCGCCACCGCGCCCACGCCCGAGCCCACCAGGAGGTCGATCTTGACCCCGCTCTCGTCCAGGGCCCGCAGCACGCCCGCGTGATAGGCGCCGGCGGTGCCCGTCCCCACCAGGATCAGGGCGGTCCGTCGCTTGGGTGAGTACTCCTTCAGACGATCGCTCCTGCGAGGGCCCTACGTTATCACCGAGCGCGGGTGGCGGCCACGTCCACGTTGAGGGCGGCCCGGATCCCGGCCAGGAGCAGAGAAGCGTCGGGACCGTCGGGCACGGGGACGTAGCTTCCCCTCCCCCGCGGGCTCGCCAGCCAGGCGGAGAGCCAGGGCCAGTCGAGGCCGGGCGTCGCCGGCGGTTCCCATCGCAACCGATCGAGGCTCGCCTCCAGGTCTTCGCGGGTCGTGGTGAGGCTGAGCTCGTCCAGGACCCGCCCCGCCTGCAGCGGGTGCAACTCGATCCCCGCCGTCCCCGCCACCACCACCAGGCCGCGGGCGGGCGCGGCCGATACCCAGGGGGGCAGCCAGGCCGCGAACTCCGGGGGCCGTAGCCACGGCTGCGCGAGCAGGGCCGCGGCCTCCCCGGCCAGGCGGCGGTAGGCCTCCTCGGAGACACGGGCCAGACAGGGGGCGGCGCAGGAGCGCACCTGGGCGTAGAGGCAGCCCAACCCGAGGGGGAGGACGGGATCGGGCTCGAAGGTGTAGTCGCAGGGGCGGAGGGGGTGGACCTTGTGGAGGGCGGCGCGGGTCCGCTCCGCGGCCCGCCGATTGCGGAAGGGGCCGAAGAGAGCGCGACCCCCGGCCTCGGCGTCCCGGATCGTGACGCGGGGGAAGCGCACCTCGGGATCCAGGTGCAGGAACGCGGGCGGCTTCAGGTCGCGGCGGGCGGCCGGGGGCACATGAATCGCCATGAGGCGCTCGTAACGCAGGCGCTGGTGGAAGGCGGAGGTGGTAGGCGCGTAGCCCACCGCCGTCGCCAATGAACGGAGGTCGGTGGGCGGGCGCTGGCCGGGGCGGCGGGGCCCCGCCCCGAGGTGGGAGGCGGCCCAGCGTCTCACGCTCGACGTGCGCCCGATCACGAGGTTGCTTCCGTCAGGGCCCAAGATCTGGCCGACCCCGGGCGCCCCCGGCAGCCGGGCCAGGAATGCGGCGAGGTCGGCGTCGAAGGGAACGATCGTGAGGGGAGCGGCGGGCACCGGAACGGGGCCGTCAGGCTCCGGCCGCGGAGTCCTTCATCTGGTCGTGCATCGTGACCAGCTTGGTGATCTCGTACTCCTTGGTCCCGGAGGGCACCACCACCTGGACCGTGTCCCCCTCCTCGTGGCCGAGCAGGGACTTGCCGATGGGAGAGGAGGGCGAGATCCGTCCCACCGTCGGGTCCGCTTCCTCCGGGGTCACGATCTCGTAGACCACTTCCTCCCTGTTCCCGGTCTGGCGCAGG
Source organism: Vicinamibacteria bacterium (assembly GCA_035570235.1). Taxonomy (NCBI): domain Bacteria; kingdom Pseudomonadati; phylum Acidobacteriota; class Vicinamibacteria; species Vicinamibacteria bacterium. Next base: position 133,077 of record DATMML010000037.1, read on the forward strand.
CTCACGGTGGAGCCGAGGCCCACCTTGTCGTGCGGGACCCGGTCCAGGTTCATGAGGGAGAGGGCGGCCAACCGGCGGTGGAGCTGGCCGAGGCGCGCCTGAAGGAAGCTCTGACGCTCCTTGGCCGCCTTGTACTCGGCGTTCTCGCGCAGGTCGCCGTGCTCCCGGGCCCGGAGGATCTCCTTCGGGAGGTGCACTTTCAGCTCGAGGTCGAGGGTACGAATCTCCTCTTCGAGCCGCCTTTTGATCTCGTCCACCATGATCGCCCGCGCCGATGGCGCCGAACCCCGTGATAGTATCACGCCTTCCTCCCGCCATGGCCGCCCCCGACCCGGTCATCCGCAGCCGCCGTCACCCGTTGGTGCAGCGGCTGCGCCGGCTGAAAGAGACCTCGGCCGCAGACGAGCTCTGCCTGATCGAGGGGCCGAAGCTCCTCTTTGAGGCGCTGGACGCGGACATCGAGGTGGTGGAGGCCGCGGTCGTCACCCGTCTCGAGGCCAGCGATCGCGGGGCCGGTCTCCTGCGAGCCCTAGCCGAGCGGCGCGTTCCCGTGCGCCGAGTGGAGGAGGGCGTCCTCGCCTCCCTCTCGGAGGTGGAGACGAGCCAGGGGATTCTTGCCCTGGCCCGGCGACCGGCCTTCGCGGAGGAGCGGTTTTTCACCGGCGCGCCCCTGGTGCTGGTCGCGGTGGGCGTCCAGAATCCGGGCAACCTGGGGGGTCTGCTGCGAACGGCGGAGGCCGCGGGCGCGACCGGCGCCTATCTGACGGCGGGCACCGCCGACGCCTTCTCGTGGAAAGCGCTGCGGGGGTCCATGGGAAGCGCCTTCCGGCTTCCCCAGGTTCGGGGTCTCCCCCCTGGGGAGGCGCTCCGGCGCGTGCGGGCCCGGGGCCTCCTCGCCGTCGCCGCCTCCGCGGAGGGAGAGACGCCCTACGACCAGGTCGACCTCAAGGGTCCCCTGGCTCTTCTGCTCGGCAGCGAAGGCACCGGCCTTCCCCCCGAGCTGGCCGCGGGCGCGGACTCTCGGCTGGCCATCCCCCTGCGCGGGCGGGTGGAGAGCCTTAACGTGGGGGTGGCCGCGGCGGTCCTTCTCTTCGAGGTCGCCCGCCAGCGGGGGCGGCGCTAGCGCGCCTGCGCGGGCCGACCCCGTTTCGGATACGCTTCCTTACATGGGCGAGCGGCGGGGGGAGGGCTCGGGCGTGCTGTTCCCGGAGCCGGAGCCGGCCGCGGACGCCCCCCGGCCCGACGCGCCCCTGGCCAACCGCGTACGCCCCCGCACCCTGGACGAGATTCTCGGCCAAGAGGAGGTGCTGGGGCCGGGACGGCCCCTGCGCCGCGCCATCGAGAAGGACGAGCTCCGCTCCCTCATCCTCTGGGGTCCGCCCGGCTCGGGCAAGACCACCCTCGCCCACGTCATCCGCCGCCTGACCCGCGCCCACTTCGAGGCCATGAGCGCCGTGCTCTCGGGCGTGAAAGAGGTGCGGGAGATCCTGAAGGAGGCGGAGATACGCCGGCGCCGGGAGGGGCGTCGCACCATCGTCTTCATCGACGAGATCCACCGCTTCCACAAGGGGCAGCAGGACGCCCTGCTCGCCCACGTGGAGTCGGGGGACATCGTGTTGATCGGGGCCACCACCGAGAACCCCTCCTTCGAGGTGAACGCGGCCCTGCTCTCCCGCTCGCGGGTCGTGGTCCTGAAGCCGCTGGGGGAGGCCCAGCTCCTCGAGATCATGCACCGGGCCCTGGCCGACGCGGAGCGGGGCCTGGGGGGCGCGAACCCCGAGGTGGCGGAAGACGCCCTCGCCTTCCTCGCCCAGGCTGCCGACGGAGACGCACGCACCGCCCTGAACGTGCTGGAGATGGCAGTGACCACCACCCCCCTCGGGCCCGACGGCCGCCTCCTTGTGGACAGGGAGGGCATGCGCCAGGCGTTTGCCCGCAAGGCCCTCCTCTACGATCGGGCCGGCGAGGAGCACTTCAACATCATCAGCGCCCTCCACAAGTCGATCCGGAATTCCGACGCCGACGCCGGCCTCTACTGGCTGGCCCGCATGCTGGAGGCGGGGGAGGACCCTCTCTACGTGGCGCGGCGGCTCGTGCGCTTTGCCTCCGAGGACGTGGGGGTGGCCGATCCCCAGGCCCTGGTCCTGGCCATGGCCGCGCAGCAGGCCGTCCATTTCATCGGCCTTCCCGAAGGGGCGCTCGCCCTCGCCGAGCTCGTGGTCTACCTGGCCGCCGCCCCCAAGAGCAACGCCCTCGACACCGCCTACGCGGAAGCCGCCCGGGACGCCCTCGAGACCCGGGCCGAACCCGTGCCCCTCTGGATCCGAAACGCTCCCACCCGCCTCATGAAGGGCCTGGGCTACGGCAAGGGCTATCTCTACGCCCACGACGAGGAGGAAGGGGTGGCGGGCATGGACTGCCTGCCGGAAGCGCTCACCGCCCGCCGTTACTACCGGCCCACGGACCGGGGGCTGGAGGCGGACCTGGGCCGGCGGCTGGAAGCGGCGCGGCTCATCCGGGAGAGGAAGAAAGGCGGCGGGCAGGCCTGAGGCGGCTTAAGCCCCCTCGCGGGCGGGGGTGGCCCGTACGGGCGCGCCGAAGGCCTCCGCCGGCCGGCCCAGAAGAAAGCCTTGGCCGTACTCGATGCCCAGGTCCACCAGGACCTGTCGCTCACCCTCCCGTTCGATCCCTTCCGCGATGATCTGGGAGTCCATCTTGTCCGCGAAGGCCTTGAGGGCGCGCGCCATCTCCCGCCGGATGTAGCTGGCGTCGATGTCGCGGACGAGCTGCATGTCGAACTTCAGGTACTTGGGGTTCAAGTGGGCGACTTTCTCCAGCCCCGAGTAACCGGCCCCGATGTCGTCGACCGCGATCGAGAAGCCCATGTGGGTGAAGTTCTGGAGGGCTTCCACGAAGAGGGTGTAGTTCTCGATCGCGTACTTCTCGCTGATCTCGAGGACGATGCGGTCGGGGCTGAGGCCGAGCCCCTCCAGAAGCTTGATGAGGGCCGCCCCCTGGAAGTCGGGATCGTACATGGAGGCGGGAAAGACGTTGATGAAGAGCTTGGCCGGGGAGGGCAGCTCCTTGCTGGATTGGAGGGCGCGGCGCCGGCAGTAGCGGTCGAGCTCGAAGGAGAGGTCGGCCCGGGCGGCCGCCTCGAAGAGGTTGAGGGGGTTCTGGTGGGCGGTGCCGGCGGGGCCCCGCGAGAGGGCCTCGTAGCCGAGGATCCCCGGCTTCTGCAGCTCCATCACGGGCTGGAAGAGGGTGGTGACCTGGTCGCCGAGGAGGATCTCCTGCAGGCGGCAACGGTTCTGGAACTCGAGCTGCATCCTCTGGATGCGCGCGCACTCCCAGGCCTCCTCCACCAGGCGGGCGATCAAGCGCTCGGGCATGATCAAGGGGTTGAAGAAGGCCAGGGAGAAGCCCACGATGACCCGCCGGCGGCCGCGCACGTAGGGGGACACCATGCGCGCCAGCTTGCGGTTCAGGTGTTCTTCCACCCGCGCCGACGCCGACTGCAGATCGGCCACGCGCGTCTTGCCCTCGCGCTCGCCCCGCCGGGGGGAGAGGAAGACCAGGAAGGCATTGCCCCCCTTGTCGTTGAGGGTCAGGATGTCGGTGCTCCGCACCTCGATCCCCCGCAGCTCCACCACCAGCTCGGTGGTCATGGAGAGGACCTTCTCGAAGGCCTTGGAGCCGTAGTCGTGCTCCACCTGGGCCAGCTCGGAGGCGTCGATGAGGAGGAGGGCCAGACTGCCCTGCTGCACCAGCATCTCGCGCAGCTCCGTGATGCGTTCGCGGTAGGGCGGGGTCTGCGCGTAAATCAAGGCGGCCTCGGGGATACTCAGCACAGCGGGGGGCGGAGGAGCGGGATCATCAGCCGACACCCTATTATAGCTCTTGCCCCCCGAGGGGGGCACTGGTAGCATCATCACCGAAATGCGCATAGGAAATGGCGTGCTGTTTGGGGCCGTCGTTATGATCGCGGCTTGCTCGCTGGGCAAGCCGGAGGGAAGCCAGAAGGAGGCCGTCCTGGCCCTCCTCCAGCAGCAGGCTCAGGGCCTGAAGCAGGATGGGGAGAAGATGAACCCCGACCTCGGCGTGAAGGCCACCTGGAACATCGAGGCGGTGGAGGTCCACGAGCAGCCGGGGAACGAGTCCCAGCCGTGGACGGGCACGATCCGCTTCCGCATCGAGAGCAAGATGAAGGAGGTGGACGGCTCCCTCTCGACCCAGCAGTTCGAGAAGCGCTTCGACTACGTCTACAGCCCGGTCATCAAGGGCTGGATCATCCAGTACGTGCCGCCGAGCCCGGCCGCTCCCAAGAGCTGAGCCGCCCGTCCCCCGCCCTTAGGCCGCGGCTGGTTGCGCGCGCCGTCCCACCGCCAGCGCGGCCAGGGCCCCGAAGATCGTCCCCAGGATCACCGTGAAGGCTATCCAGATCGTCAGCTGGGGCAGGAGGCCGATCCAGAACCAGGTGGCGAGGGGGTGCATGGGGGGGAAGCCGGGCGGCCCCTTCTCGTAGTGGGTCCCCCAGCCGGCCAGAATGGCCACCAGCATGACCACGGCCACGGGGATGCGCGCCGAAAGCCCATAGGCAAAGAGCACGCGGCCGAGAGCCGGCCACGCCCGGAGGCCCACGAGCAGGGAAACGATGGCGAGGACCCCGATAAGGAGCGGGAACCGCCGTCCTCCGGGGGCGAAATGGAGGGTGCGGACGACCCACAGCGAGAAGGGGATGATGGCCAGGCTCAAGAAGGCCACGCCGAACGTCCGGCCGAGGCTGTCCGGGGAGTGACCCGCCCGCACCAGCTTGACCGCGAAGTAGATTCCGAAAACCGGCACCAGCCACACGATGCCCACGATGGACAGGAAACCGCCCCCCTGCCGGTTGAAGAGGGCGGGGGACCACTCGAGCAGCTCGCCCGTCAGGCGCAGAAGCGTGATGCCCAGGGTGATCAGCGCGGGCACGAGGATGAGTTGCCGCAAGGGCAGCTCGCCGGCACGATTGGCATCGCTCATCGGAGCCTCCGGAGGGGGAGTTTCATCCGTCTCGATTGGCGGAAGGCGGAGTATACCCCGGGAGCCCCGGAGGGGGGGTCACTTTGGGGGAGCGGGCGGGGGATCCCCCGCCTCACCCGCGAGCTCCAGGACGCTCGAGCAGGTGCAGACCAGGTTGCGATCGCCGTAGGTGTTGTCGATGCGGGCCACCGCGGGCCAGAACTTGCTCTCCTGCACCCAGGGGGCGGGAAAGGCCGCTTGCTCGCGGCTGTAGGGCCGGTCCCAGACGGAGGCGGTCACGACGCGGGCGGTGTGGGGGGCGTTCCGGAGAGCGCTTCTCTCCGCGCTCAGCCGCCCCTCTTCGATCTCCCGGATCTCCTGGCGGATCGCGATCATGGCCTCGCAGAACCGGTCGAGCTCGGGGAGGGACTCGCTCTCCGTGGGCTCGATCATCAGGGTTCCCGCCACCGGGAACGACATAGTGGGGGCGTGGAAGCCGAAGTCCATGAGCCGCTTCGCGATGTCCTCCACCTCGATCCCCGCGCTCTTCTTGAAGGGGCGCGCGTCCACAATGAACTCGTGCGCCACCCGGCCCCTCCGACCCCGGTAGAGGATCGGATAGTGATCCTGAAGGCGCCGGGCCATGTAGTTGGCGTTCAGAATCGCCACCTCCGTGGCCTTGCGCAGGCCGTCCGGTCCCATGAGCGCGATGTAGACCCAGGGGATGGTGAGGATGCTGGGGCTGCCGTAGGGCGCGGCCGAGATCGTGCCCAGAGACTGCTTCCCGCCCAGGCCGGTCACGGGGTGTCCGGGCAGGAAGGGAGCCAAGTGTGCGGCCACCGCGATCGGGCCCATGCCCGGCCCCCCCCCGCCGTGGGGGATGCAAAACGTCTTGTGCAGGTTCAGGTGGCACACGTCGGCCCCGATCTCGCCCGGGGAGGTGAGGCCGACCTGGGCGTTCATGTTGGCCCCGTCCATGTAAACCTGCCCCCCGTGCGTATGCACGATCGCGCAGATATCCTTGATCCCCTCCTCGAAGACACCATGTGTGGAGGGGTAGGTGACCATGAGCGCGCCCAGGGCGCCGCGGTGCCGTTCGGCCTTCTGCGCGAGGTCGTCGAGGTCCACGTTGCCCTGGTCGTCGCAGGCCACGGGCACCACCGTGAAACCCGCCGTCACCGCGCTCGCCGGGTTCGTGCCGTGGGCGGAGACGGGGATCAAGCACACCGTGCGTTCGGCCTCTCCCCGGCTGCGGTGGTAGGCCCGGATGGCGAGCAGGCCCGCGTACTCCCCCTGGGAGCCGGCGTTGGGTTGGAGCGAGACCGCGGCCAGGCCCGTGATCTCGGCCAGCCACGCCTCCAGCTGGCGGAAGAGCTCCGCGTAACCCGGGGTCTGCTCGGGGGGGGCGAAGGGATGCAGGCCGCCGATCTCCGGCCAGGTCATCGGCACCATCTCGGTGGTGCCGTTCAGCTTCATGGTGCAGGAGCCGAGGGGGATCATGGAGGTGGTGAGGGAGAGGTCGCGCGCCTGCAGCCGGTGGAGGTAGCGGAGCATCTCGTGCTCGGAGTGGTAGCGGTTGAAAACCTCGTGGGTGAGAAAGGGGCTGCTCCGGCGGAAGGGGGGCAGAAAGTCCGGCGCCACCCCGGGGGCGAGATCTTCCGACCGAAACGAGACCGGCCCTCCCGCAAATATGCTCAGGAGCGTGTCCAGCTCCCCCGCGGTCACGGTCTCGTCGAGGGCCACCCCCACGGAGCCGTCGTCGTAGGGGCGCAGGTTGATCCGCCGTTCGACGGCCCGGGCCAGGACCCGACTCCCCGCCTCTCGAGGGAGGCGCACGCGTAGGGTGTCGAAGAAGGGCTCCCCCCCCACGGAGAGGCCGAGCCGCTTCAGGCCCTCGGCCAGGACCAGGGCCAAGCTCCGGACCCGGCGCGCAATCTGGCCGAGGCCGAGAGGCCCGTGGTACACCGCGTACATCGCGGCCGTGACCGCGAGCAGGACCTGGGCCGTGCAGATGTTGCTGGTGGCCTTATCGCGGCGGATGTGCTGCTCGCGAGTCTGGAGGGCGAGCCGAAGGGCGGGACGGCCCTCGGCGTCCCGGGAGACCCCGACCAAGCGGCCCGGGAGCTGCCGCTTGTGCTCGTCCCGCGTGGAAAGGTAGGCGGCGTGGGGCCCGCCAAAGCCGAGGGGGACGCCGAACCGCTGGGTGGAGCCGACGGCGATGTCCGCCCCGAACTCGCCGGGGGGACGCAGGAGGGCGAGGGCCAAGAGGTCGGCCGCCGCCACGACCAGGGCCCCCGCGGCGTGGGCCCGCTCCGCGAGCGGTGCGTAGTCGCGCACCCGCCCGTCCGTGGTGGGGTAGGACACGAGCACCCCGAAGAGATCCTCGAAGTCCGCGTCCTCGGCCGCGCCCACCCGCACGTCAATGCCGAGGGGCAGGGCGCGGGTGCGCACCACGGCGATGGTCTGGGGGTGCGCGTCCTCGGCTACGAAGAAGCCCCGGCGGCTCCTCCCCCGGGCCAGGCTCCGGCACATGGTCATGGCCTCGGCCGCGGCCGTAGCCTCGTCGAGCAGGGAGGCGTTGGCCAGGGGCAGGCCGGTGAGGTCGGCCACCATGGTCTGGAACGTCAGCAGCGCCTCCAGGCGGCCCTGGGCGATCTCCGCCTGGTAGGGCGTGTATTGGGTGTACCACCCGGGGTTTTCCAGGATGCCCCGCTGGATCACCCCCGGGGTGATGCAGTCGTGGTAGCCCATGCCCAGAAAGGAACGGAAGACCTGGTTGCGCGAGGCCAGTTCCCGGAGGTCGAGGAGTGTTTGGTGCTCCCCCCGCGCCGCGGGCAGGGCGAGGGGCCGGTGCCGGCGGATGGCGGCGGGCACCGTCTCCTCGATGAGGGCGGAGAGGGAGTCCACCCTCAGGAGGGCAAGCATCTTCTCTACGTCGGCGTCGCTCGGACCGAAGTGGCGCCGGGGGAAGGTGTCTCCGGGGGCGAGCGGTGTCTCCACCCCGTTGAGGACGGAGGAGGACGCGACGGATTGGGATGTTTCGGGCACGGGCTCCTCTTCTACTGCTTCGCCTCGCGCTCCACGAAGGCCTGGTAGCTTGGGGCATCCATCAGGTCCTGGAGGGCGCTCGCGTCGGTGATCTTCACGACCAGCATCCAGGCCGCGCCGTGGGGGTCCTGGTTGATGGCCTCGGGCTTGTCGACGAGGGCGGAGTTCACCTCCAGCACCTCCCCCGCCAGGGGCGCGAACAGCTCGGACACGGCCTTGACGGATTCCACGGTGCCGAACACCTCGCCCGGCTGCAGCTTGCGGCCGACCTCGGGCAGCTCCAGGAACACCACATCCCCCAACTGGTTCTGGGCATAGTCGGTGATGCCGATGGTGCCCCGCTCGCCCTGGACCCGGACCCACTCGTGATCCTTCGAGTAACGGCGATCTGGCGGATACATTAGCGACCCCTCTTGTAAAACGGCGTGGGAACCACGCGGGCGGGGACGGGCCGGCCGCGGATGTCCACCTGGAGATCGGTCCCCACCGCGGAGCTGGCCGCGGGTAGGTAGCACAGACCGATGCTCTTCTGGAGGAAGGGGGCGAAGGAGCCCGAGGTCACGGCGCCCACCTCCGCCTCGCCCAGGGAGATCGGATAGCCGTGGCGGGCGATACCCCGCCCCACCACCTCGAAGCCCACGAGCTTCCGCGGGGGTCCGTTCTTCTTCTGGGCTTCGAGGACGGCCCGACCGTTGAAATCGCCCTTGGCACCCTCCAAGGAAACGATCCAGCCCAGCCCGGCCTCGATGAGGGTGGTCGTCTCGTCCATGTCGTTTCCGTAAAGACACATCCGGGCCTCGAGGCGGAGCGTGTCCCGAGCCCCCAGACCCGCCGGCACCAGGCCCTTGTCCTTCCCGCTCTCGATCAAGCGCCGCCAGAGCGCCTCCGCCCGCTCCGCGGCCACGAAGATCTCGAAGCCATCCTCCCCCGTGTAGCCGGTCCGGGACAGGATGACCGGATGGCCGGCCACGTCCCCCTCCGCGAAGTGATAGTAGGCGATGCCGGGCAGGTCCAAGCCGGTCGAACCCTGGAGGATCTCGGCCGCCGCCGGACCCTGCAGGGCGAGGAGCGCGTAGTCCTGGCTACGGTTCTCGAGGGTGCAGCCTTCCGGAGCCTGCGACTGCAACCAGGACCAGTCCTTGTCGATGTTGCCCGCGTTAACCACCAGCAGGTAGCGGTCGGAAGCGCGTCGGTAGACGATCACATCGTCTACCGGCGCCCCGTTCGGCAGGGGCAGGGCCGAGTATTGAGCCTGGCCGACCACCAGCCGGGCCACATTGTTCGCGGTGACCCGCTGCAGGAAGGAGAGCGCCCCCTCGCCGGCCACCTCGAACTCGCCCATGTGGGATACGTCGAAGAGGCCGGCCGCCCGGCGCACGGCCAAATGCTCGGCGATGAGCCCCGAATACTCCAGGGGCATGTCCCATCCCCCGAAGGGAACCATTTTGGCCCCGCTCTCCCGGTGAACAGCGTTCAGCGGCGTCTTGTGCAGCAGGTCCGTAGCGGTTGCCAAGGGAGGGACCCCCGATAATTGGAGTCGGCGTCCTCGACGTGCCGTTCACGCTTCCCGCGGCGTCCGCCAAGCCTTCGGCGGGATCTAGCCGCTCCGCGTGCCTTTACTTTCGGCCCTCCTGGCCGTAGCGCCCGTATGTGGGCGAGTCATCAGCCATGGTACTACGTCGAAGTCGGCGTTCTCAACGTGCTGTTGACGCTTCCCGAGGCGTCCGCCAAAACCGCGGCCGAGGCCTCGACGCTCGGCGTGCCTTACTTTCGGCCCTCCTGCCGTAGCGCCCGTCAGGTGGGCGAGTCAAGACGCCACCCTACCACGAACCGACACCGAGTCAGGTCCATGACCTGGGCAGCCTCCACTCGGTGGCAACCGGCGGCCGGGTTGAGGGCGGTCAACGAATGCAGGGCCTTGATCCAAAAGGAGTTATGAGTTACCGTGCCGCGAAAGGGTGCCGCGGTCAGAAGGACCCCCATGCCGAGTGTCGAAACCTATCTCGTCACCTGCTGGAACTGCCTGGGCGAGTTCGACTCGCTCTCGGCGGTTTGGTGCTCCCACGATCCCAAGAAGCCCACCAAGCTCTGCCCCTTCTGCTTCCAATGCTTCTGCGATGCCAGCGAGGAATACAAGCAGGACTTCTGGACGCACGCCCCCTCCAGGCTGATCGAGGAGGTGCAGACTCTGACCCGGAGCCAGGACCGGCTGGGAGACATCCTCATCCGCGCGAAGAAGATCACGACCCCACAGCTCCTGGATGCGCTGGTTCAGCAGAAGACGACCGGTCAGCGCCTGGGAGAGCTGCTCGTGGAGCGGGGCGTGGTGACGAACGAGGACATCGAGATCGCCCTCAAGACCCAGGGCGTGAGCCCCCTCACGGACACGCGGGGGGTCGCCTACGTGACCAGCCCGGTCTGGGACCAAAGCGAGCCGGAGGCCATCATCCAGTACCTCTTGGGATTGGCGGCGCGCAAGGGCGCCTCGGACGTCCAAATCGAGCCCAAGGAGGACATGATCGCGGTCCGATACCGCATCGACGGGCTCTACTTCCGGGTGGATCCCATCCCCAAGCGCTTCCAAGGAACCCTCACCCAGAAGCTCTTCGAGACCTTCGGCCTCGACCCGGGGGCGGCGGGGCAGCCGGGCACGGGCCGCCTCACGGCCCGTCTGGGCGAGACCGAATACGACCTCGTGGCCCAGGTCACGCCCTCGCCCCTGGGCGTGAGCGCCACCATCAAGCTCGTCAACCGCGCCACTTTCATCAAGGACTTCACCACCCTGGGCATGGAAATCGAGGACCGGGCGCTGCTGATCGAGGTGCTGCAGGGTACCTTCGGCCTCGTGCTCGTCACCTCCCCCCCCTTCAACGGGGCCAACACCTCCTCTTACGCGATCATGAACTTCCTGGTCCAGGGGCAGAAGGAGGTGCTGTCCCTGGAGGCGCCGGTGCACTGGAAGATAGAAGGAGCGCGTCAGGTGGAGGTCGAGCACTCCCCCCGGGGCTTGCGAATGGAGGAAACGGTCCGCTCGCTGATGGCGACGCGCCCGAACGTGCTCATGCTCTCCGCGGTCCCCGACCGGGCCACCGCGCTCCTCGCCGCGCAGCTCGCCTCCGACCTGCTGGTGGTGGCGACCCTGCCCGCCCAGAGCGCGGGGCAGGCGCTCGCGGCCTTCCTGCAGGCGGGCGTAGCTCCCTCGCTTCTGGCCAGCTCCCTGGCCACGGTCCTCTGCCAGCGCCTCGTGCGGACCATATGCCCCATCTGCCGGCAGCCCGCGGAGCCTCCTGCCCCCCAGACCCTCGCCCAGCAAGGCATCGACCCGGAGGAGGCGGCCGCGTTCCGTTTCTTCCGCGGCCGGGGTTGTCCCACCTGTCACACCGTGGGCTACCGCGGGCGCCAGGCCGTGTTCGAGGTGCTTCCCGCCGCCCCCGAAATAAGGGCCGCCGTGCAGGCCGGCGGCTCCGGCTCCGACCTGGAGACGGCGGCGGTAGCCACCGGCATGCGGACGATCCGCGAGCAGTGCCTGGATCTCGTGCGCCAGGGCGTCACCACCTTCGACGAGTTCACGCGCCTCCGGCTCTGAGGGCCGACCGTCCTCAGACCTAGGGACGGGAAGGGAACCGGGCCAGCATCTCCTCGACCACCTCCTCCGGAGAGAGGCGCGAGGTGTCGAGGTAGATGGCGTCTTTGGCGGTGGCCAGGGGCGATACGGGCCGGTGGGTGTCGATGTGGTCGCGCTCCCGCACCTCGCGCTCCACCGCCTCCAGGGGCACGGCCACCCCGGCGCGGGCCAGCTCCGCGTGCCGGCGGCGGGCCCGCAGGGCGGGATCGGCGTCCAGATAGAACTTGACCTCCGCGTCGGGGAAAACGACGGTGCCGATGTCGCGGCCGTCCAGCACGGCGCCGCCGTCGCGGCCCAGCTCCCGCTGGCGCGCCACCATCTCCCGTCGCACCGAGGGATGCACCGAGACCCGGGAGGCGGCGCCGCTGACCTCCGGGGCCCGGATGTCCGCGGTCACTTCCTTCCCGTCCAGGAGCACCTTCCCGCCCTCCGCGAGCTCGATGCGGCTGGCCCGGCAGAGGCCGGCCAGCGCCTCTTCCTCGTCCAAGGGCACGCGCGCGCGCAGCGCCTTCAGGGCCAGGGCCCGGTACATGGCTCCGGTGTCGATGTACAGGTAGCCCAGGCGCGCGGCCAAGGCGCGGCCGGCGGTCGATTTGCCCGCCCCCGAGGGTCCGTCGATGGCGAGGACGGGGCCGCGCGGTCTCAAGGCGCGGGGGAACGCGGGACAGCGCCGGAGCCTTCTTGCCGTACGTGAAGGCTCGGCCGCGGCGGGAATGCGTGGGGCGCCCCCCGGTGGCCGTCCACGCCAGGCTTTGGTGACGGCAGCGGCCCCGCCAGGCGTGGGATCACTGCCGGCTCGCCCGGCGGCGGGGAGGGGCGGTGGCCGAAGGGCGGGCTCGGCCCCCGCCGGAGGCGCCGACTCGGCGCAGGGTCTTCACCTCCTGCGGAGTGAGGTGCCGGAACTCCCCGGGCTCGAGCCCTCGCGTGGTAAGGGAACCGAACGCTACCCGCCGCAGCTTGGAGACAGGGTGGCCTACCGCCTCCAGCAGCCGCCGGACCTCGTGTTGTTTGCCCTCGTGCAGGGTGAGCTCCAGCCAGGCATGCTTGTCGGCTTCGAGCACCCGGACCCGGTCCACGTGCAGGCGTTCGCCTTCCACGCGAACCCCCGTGCGCAGCGCGCCTAAAGCCCGAGCGTCGGGCACGCCCCGCACCTTGGCCTGGTAGACCCGGGGCACCTCGTAGCGCGGGTGGGCCACCCGCTCCGCGAAGGCGCCGTCGTTGGTGAGAAGGAGCAGGCCTTCCGTGGTCACGTCCAAGCGTCCGACCGGGAACAGGCCCTGCACCGCGGGCACCAGCTCCATGACCGTCGTGCGTCCCTCGGGGTCGTGGCGGGTGGTGACCACCCCCCTGGGCTTGTTGAGGATGAGGTAGACGGGCCCCGGCGGCGGGCGGAGGCGCACGCCGTCCACGCGGATGTCGTCGCGCGTGATGTCCGCCTTAGTGCCGAGCCGGGTCGCCGCGGTCCCGTTCACGGTGACGCGGCCCTGGCTCATGACCGTTTCCGCTCCCCGCCGCGAGGCGATCCCCGCGCGGGAGAGGATCTTCTGCAGACGCTCCTCCACGCGCGGATCATACTCCGGAGCCGGGGTGGGGTTGGGGGAGGCGGGGTCAGTGCAGGGCAGGAAGAACGACCACCTGCACGGAGGACGTGGCGGTGGAGCCGTTCGCCGTCGCGAGCAGCGTGTAGGTGAGGGTCGAGGCCGGCATCACCAGCTTGGACCCGCTCGTGGTCACGGTGCCGACGCCCTGATCGATCGTGACGGAGTCCGCTCCCGAAACGTTCCAGCTGAGGGTGGTGTTGGAGCCGGCCACGACTTGGCTGGGATTCGCGGAGAAGTTCTGGATGGCGAGGTTGCCCGACCCCGTGAGGTTCTTCAGGACATCGAGCGCACTGCAGCCCAGCGTCGCGGCGGCGGCAACCGCGACGAGCACGGCCAGCGGGAAGGAGAGCGAGCGGCGTCGTATCATAGGTCTCTCCATCAAAAAATCTGATTCAATGATAATCAATTAGATAACAAATATCAAGTATTACTTTAAGGCTTGTCGTCGGGTGTTTCGGACTCGAGCGATGCGTCGCTGTCCGAGGCGCCGGCCTCCCCCTCCGCAAGGGGAATCTCCACCGGCCGCGGAGCCTCGATCGCACGCTTGAGCCCGGCCACGTCCACCTCCTCCCCGAGGACCTCGGCAAACTCCTCGATCCGGGGGAGATCACCCAGATCCTTGAGGCCGAAGTGGAGCAGGAACTGCTTGGTGGTGCCATAGAGGATGGGGCGGCCCACCACCTCTTTGCGCCCCAGGATCCGAATCAGTCTCTTCTCGAGCAGGGTCTTGATCACTCCCCCGGACTTGACCCCCCTCAGCTCGATGATCTCGGGGAGCGTGACCGGCTGCTTGTAGGCCACGACCGCGAGTGTCTCCAGGGCCTGGATGGATAGGCGGGTCGGGGCCTTGGGGTCGAGCAGCTCGCGCACCCAGTCGTTGTACTCGGGCCGGGTCGTGATCTGCCAGCCACCGGCGATCTCCAGAAGCTGGAGGCCCCGCCCGTCCCGGGCGTAGTCTCGGCGCAGCTCCTCGAGCGCGGCCTGCCAGGCCTCCCGAGGCACCCCCCCCATGACCTCCGTGATCTCGCGGGGGGTGAGGGGCTGGGGAGAGGCGAAGATCAGGGCCTCGAGGACCGCCCGCACCTCCGCGGCGGGAAGGACCGGGGCCTCCTCGGGCTCGGGGCCCGCGCCTTTGTCGTTCTCGTCCTCGTTCTCTTTCACTGGTCCTCTCGTGCCGCCCCTGATTCTAGGCTACCGGGCGCGGGGCGCCGTTCTCCGGTCCCAGGGGCCGGAACACGCGGATGGGCCCGAAGAGGCCGCGCTGGTAGACCTTCACCTGCTTGAGCCGGATCAGCTCCAAGAGAGCGAGGAAAGTCAAGATCATGTCCCGCTTGGTTTCCTGCGCCGCGAACAGTCCCCCGAACTCCAGGGACTCGCCCGCCCCAAGCAGGGATAGCAGCTCCTCCATCCGCTGCTCGACCGTCTTGCCCTCGGGCTCCACCTCGTGGGCGAGGAGGGTCTTGCGTCTCTCCAGCACCTCCCGGAAGGCGGTGATGAGGTCGAAGAGCCCGGCCTCCAGCATCTCCTCCCCGGCGTCGTCGAACCGGGGGACCACCCCGTCGGGACGGGTCCAGGTCGCGGCCCGGATCTGGGCCTGCTGGTGGAGGACCCCCGCCGCCTCCTTGTAGCGCTGGAACTCCAGCAGGCGCCGCACCAGCTCCGCGCGGGGGTCTTCGGTCTCCTCCTCACCCTGCGCCTCCGTGGGATCGACGGGGACCAGCATCTTGGACTTGATGTGGATGAGGGTGGCCGCCATCACCATGAACTCCCCTGCCACGTCCAGGTTCAGCTCCTTCATGAGGTCCAGGTACTCCACGTACTGGCGGGTGATGGGCGCGATGGGAATGTCGTGGATGTCGATGCGGTCCCGCCGGATCAGGTAGAGCAGCAGGTCCAACGGCCCCTCGAAGACGGGGAGCTGAATGCGGGGGGCGTCCGCGGGGAGGACCGACTCCACCCCCTCCGGGGGGAGGAGGGGGGGCTCCCGGTTTTCCCGCTCGTCGCTCACCTCGGGGGCCGCTGATAGTCGATCTTCATGGCCGACCGGACCTCGGCCAGGGTCGCTTCCGCGACCGACCGGGCCCGTTTCGACCCCTCGTGCAGGATGTCCCAGACACGCTCAGGGTGGGCCGCAAACTCAGGACGGCGGGCATGGATAGGGGACAGGCGCTCCAACAGATGGTTGGCCAGGCGCGCCTTGCAGTCCAGGCAGCCGATGCCCGCGCTCCGGCAGCCGGCGGCGGCCCAGTCCTGGCTCTCCGGGGGGGAGAAGGCCCGGTGCAGGTCGAAGACCGGGCAGACGTCGGGGTTGCCGGGGTCGGTGCGACGCTTCCGGGCCGGATCCGTGACCATGGTGCGCAGCTTCTCCCGCACGACTTCGGGCGCATCCTGCAGGTAGATCGCGTTGGCGTAGGACTTCGACATCTTGCGTCCATCCGTGCCCGGGATGCGGGCCGTCTTGGTGAGCAGGGTTTTCGGCTCCGGAAAAACCGGCCCGTAGAGGTGGTTGAAGCGGCGCACGATCTCCCGGCTCAGCTCGAGGTGGGGAGCCTGGTCTTCCCCCACCGGCACCGCGTCCGCCTTGTAGATGATGATGTCGGCCGTCTGCAGGACGGGGTAGCCGAGGAAGCCGTAGGTCGAGAGGTCCCTGTCCTGGAGCTGCTGCTGCTGCTCCTTGTAGGAGGGAACGCGCTCCAGCCAGGCCACGGGCGTCACCATGGAAAGCAGGAGATGCAGCTCCGCGTGCTCGGGCACGGCGCTCTGAATGAAGAGGACGGAGCGGGCGGGGTCGAGGCCGGCCGCCAGCCAGTCCGTGGCTACCTCGAGGACGTTCCCGCGGATGCCCCGGGTGTCGGCGTAGTCGGTGGTGAGCGAGTGCCAGTCCACGATGGGGAAGAAGCACTCATACTCGTCCTGGAGGCGCACCCAGTTCTCGAGCGCCCCCATCAAATTCCCCAGGTGGAGGGGGCCGGTGGGGCGCATGCCGGAAAGGATGCGGGGCCGGGGCATGTTAGAGAGCGAGCCGGAAGAGGAAGTCCGTGAGCAGGCTAACCAAGGGTTGCACGACCCGGCCCAGGAGGCCGGTCATGAACAGGATGAGCAGGATCCACATCCCGTAGGGCTCCACCACGCGGTCGTAGCGGGCGGCGATGCTGCGGGGCAAGCCCCAGGAAGCCACCCAGGAGCCGTCGAGGGGAGGCAGGGGCACGAGGTTGAAGATGGCGAGGGCTACGTTCATCTGGATCCCGACGGCAAGAATCAGGGCCGGCAACGCGTCCTGGCCCTGCACCAGCCCCGTGCGCACGGTGACGAGCAGGAGCACGGTGAAGATCACGGCCAGGATCAGGTTCGAGACCGGGCCCGCCCCCGCCACCAGGACGTGCCCCTGGGCCAGGCGGCGGAAGTTCTGGGCCCCGACCGGCGTGGGCTTGGCCCAGCCCAGGAGAGGGATGCCGCTGGGTCCGAAGATCTGGAGGAGGGGGATGAGGAGGGTTCCCACGGGGTCTATGTGCACGAAGGGGTTCAGGCTCACCCGGCCCTGGCGCAGGGCGGTGTCGTCCCCCATCCGCCAGGCCATGAAGCCGTGCGCCGACTCGTGGACAGAGAGGCTGAAGAGCAGGACCACGTAGTACGTGACCCCCATCGCGATCCTCTCCGGCGTTAGCCCCTCCAAGCCCCCCCCGCGAAACCCCAGATACTAGCATGGGGTCAGACCCCCTTCGCGAAATGGGCCTGGATGGCTGCGGCCGTGGCCCTGCCCACCGCCGCCCTTAGCTCCGCTTCGCTCGCCCCCCGCACGCCCCGCACGGAGCCGAAGCGCGAGAGCAGCTTCTTGCGCTTGGTCGGTCCCACCCCCTGGATCTCATCCAGCTCCGAGCGCAGCGTGCGCGCGCGGCGGGCCTGGCGGTGGAAGCCCACCGCGAACCGGTGGGCCTCGTCGCGGACCCGCTGCACGAGCTGGAGCACGGGCGAGTGGCGCGGGAGCACGAAAGGGGCTTCGCGCCCGCGCAGGTAGATGAGCTCCTCCTTCTTGGCCAGGCTGGCCACCGGCTGGTCGCCGATGCCGAGCTCCTCCAGGGCCGAGACCGCCGCCCCCAGCTGGCCCTTGCCCCCGTCGATGAGGATGAGCTCGGGCAGGTCCTTGCCCTCCTCCAGCAAACGCTTGTAGCGCCGGCCCACTACCTCGCGCATGGAGGCGAAGTCGTCGGGGTGGCCGGCCACGCCCTTGACCCGGAACTTGCGGTAGTCGGCCTTCTTGGGCAGGCCGTCCTCGAAGGCCACCATGGAAGCCACGATGTCCGAGCCCTGGATGTTCGAGATGTCGAAGCACTCGATGCGCCGTGGCTCCATCTCCAGGTCCAGAAGGTCGCGGAGGGCGCGCAGGATCTCCTGGGACTGCCGGCGGGGATGCCGCCACTCCAGATCGAAGGCCAGGCGGGCATTGCGCACGACCAGGTCCAAGAGCCGGAACTTCTCGCCCCGCTGGGGGACGCGGATCCGGACCTGCGTACCCCGGCGGGCGGAGAGCCAGGACGAGAGTAGCTCCCGATCGGGGATCTCGACGGGGACGAGGATCTCGCGCGGGACGTAGCGGCCCGACGCGTAGTACTGCTGGAGGGTAGAGGAGAGCACGGACTCGGGCTCGGTGAGGTGGTCGAGGAGGTAGCCCTCACGGGCCACCACCTTCCCGTCACGGACGGAAAAGACCTGGACCGCCGCCCGCTCCCCCTCCCCGTAGGCCGCGAAGAGGTCCCGCTCCTCGAGCTCGGTGGTGGTGATCTTCTGGGGGGTCTCCAGGCGCTCCAGGGCCCGGATCTGATCGCGCAGGCTGGCCGCCTCCTCGAAGCGGTCCCCGCCCGCGGCCCCCTCCATCTCTCCCCGGAGCCGGCGCACGACCTCCTCCGTGCGCCCCTCCAGGAACAGCCGGGCGTCGTCGCAGGCTTTGCGGTAGCGATCGAGGGAGCAGATCTCGGCCACGCAGGGGGCGAGACAGCGCTTGATCTGGTATTGCAGGCAAGGCCGAGGCCGCCGCCCGTTCAAGACCTCCCGGCAGGAGCGGACCCCGAAGAGCTTGCGGGTCAGGGAAGCCGTCTTCCGCCCCAAGCTGGCCGGAATGTAGGGCCCGCCATAAGCGTTGCCGTCCTCCCCTGGCCGCCGTACCACGTAGAGCCGGGGGTACTCCTCGGAAAGGGTCAGCTTCAGGTAGGGATGATTCTTGTCGTCTCGGAGGAGAATGTTGTAGCGTGGCCGATGACGCTTGATGAGGTTGTTTTCGAGGGCCAGGGCCTCCATCTCGGTGTCGGTGAGGACGAGGTCGAGGTCGGCGATCTCCGCCCGCAAGGACTCGAGGCGCGGGTCGGTGGGACGCGAGGCCTGAAAGTAAGACCGGACGCGGTCGCGCAACACGCGCGCCTTGCCCACGTAGAGGATGGTTCCCTCCGCGTCCTTGAAGAGGTACACGCCCGGCCGGAGAGGAAGGGTCTCCAGCTTGTCGCGCAGGGGCACCCTCCGATTATAGGGGCCGCTACGGGCCGCCGCCGCCGCAGGCTCGCCCCCGGACGGGGTTAGGAGGAGCGATCCCGATCGGCCCGGGCCTCCGCCTCCGCCAACCAGCCGCGCCGAAGCTGCTCCTCGGGGATGCTGGAAAGATAGGGCTTCAGATCCAGGACGGGCGTGCCGTCCAGCATGTCCACCCCGCGGACCCGGAGCCGGGCGCCCTCCCGGCCCAGCAGCGCAACCACCGTGAGCCCGATGGGGTTGGGCCGCCTTGGGGAGCGGGTGGCAAAGACGCCGTGGGGCCGGTCGTCGATGGGCGGCTTGCCCATGAGCTCGTAGCCCTGGGCACGATCGAAGGCCCAGATCACAAAGAGGTGGGAGAAGCCCTCGATGTGGGTGAGCCCCTTCTCGAATTCAGGGAGGAGCTCGATGGTCCCCTCCTCCTCGTGCCGCGCTCCGCGGCCCTTGGGAATTTGCCGCGTCTCGGTGAACGGGCTGCGCACGTAGCCCACCGGCCGCATCGAGAATCGCTCCATGGCGTCTCCGGAAGCGCCCCCAGGAGGAAAGTGTGAGCGGCATCACCACCCCTGGTGGGGCCCCCCCAATAGCTGATAGTATGGCCTCAAGTCTGCTCCGGAAAAGCTGGTTCTTCCCTCGCGGGAGGTGCTGATGCGTCGGACCTTGATCACGCTCGTCCTCGTGGCTCTCCTCGGGGCCTGCGGCAACAACACGAAAACACCGACCGGCCCTTCGAGTGCGTTGGGCCCCATCGCCGTGGTCACGATCACCGCCGTGCCCGTCCTGGTTCCCGGCGTGAGCTCCGCCGACCCCAACTTCCAATATCAGATCTCCTGGGTGCTGACCCTCCAGGAGACGGCAGGGGTCGCGGCCACTCTGACCGAAGTGGACGCTGTCATCGACAGCGCCATCATCAAGTTCGGGCCGGGCGCGCTCGACGCCCAGTCCACGAGCGGGAGCAACCAGGTGGCGGCCAAGGGGACCCTGCAGCTCAACCAGACCATCGCTTACAGCTTCGGGAACGGGTCCCGGCTGGCCACCGTCGTCATCACCGGCTACCTGACCGACGCAAACGGCAACCGCATCATCAAGAGCACGCAGATCCGGATCGTTTGAGGGAGGGGTGGCTCCTCCCCCCGCCCGGTTCCGTCTTGACGGAGGGACCTGGCTCCTCGTCCTGACGGGGGCGGGCGTCTCGGCGGAGAGCGGGATCCCCACCTTTCGGGCAGCGGGCGGGCTCTGGGAGTCGCACCGCGTGGAGCAGGTGGCCTCCCCGGAGGGCTTCGCCGCCGACCCCGCCCTGGTCTGGCGCTTTTACTCGGAGCGCCGGCGGAAGGCCCGGGCCTGCGAGCCCAACCCCGGCCACCGGGCCCTGGTCGCGATGGAGGAGCGGCTGGGGGACCGCTTCCTTCTGGCTACGCAGAATGTGGACGGGCTCCATGGTCGGGCGGGCAGCCGCCGCCTGCTGGAGCTGCACGGGAACCTCTTCCTCTCCCGCTGCGCCCGCTGCGACCGGGCGCCCTTCCCCGACGAGGGGGCACACGATTCCGTTCCGCGCTGCGAGGTCTGCGGGACGGGCCTCCTGCGGCCGCACATCGTCTGGTTCGGGGAGTGGCTGGACCCGGCCCATCTGCAGCGGATCGAGGCCTTCATGCAGGAGGCGCGCTCCGGTCGCTTCGTGTTCCTGGCCGTGGGCACCTCCGGTCTCGTCTATCCCGCGGCGGGCCTCGTCTCCGCCGCCCGCCGCGCGGGCGCGGAGACCTGGCTCGTCAACGCGGAGCCCCCGGAGAACCGGCTCCTCTTCGAGCACGTGGTGGAGGGCCAGAGCGGGCGGGTCCTGCCCGAGTTCTTGACCTGGGCCTAAGGCTGGCCCTCCCGCCCCCCGCGGCCGGCCGCGAAGCGCCCGCCGGAGGCTGGACGATCCCATCCCAACACGCGCCGCCAACGCCGGGCTAGACTTGGCGGGCGGACACGCCTCAAGAACACAGCCGCCCGCCCGGTCGGCGCTCGTGCGCCCTTGGAGGATCGATGGACGCTCAGGGGTCCAAGTCGCTTCCCGCCAACGCCCACACCCTCCTTTCCCCGGGCGAGGTCTACCGGCCGGCGGTGCCCGCCTCCGCTCCGCTCCCGGAGACCACCGCCCGCTCCGTGGGCTGGGGCCTCTTGCTCTGCGTGATCTTCACCATCGCCTCCGCCTACTCCGGATTGAAGGTGGGGCAGGTGATGGAGGCCGCCATCCCCATCTCCATCCTGGCCATCGGACTCGCCCGCGCCTACTCACGACGTTCGAGCATGCTCGAGAACGTGATCATCACCGGCATCGGGGGGGTGGCGGGGGGGGTAGTGGCGGGCGCCATCTTCACCCTCCCCGCCCTCTACATGCTGAACCTGGACCCCCACCCCGCGCAGACCATCTTCATCTGTATGGCCGGGGGTTGCCTGGGCGTGCTCTTCCTGATCCCCCTCCGCCGCTACTTCGTCCGGGAAATGCACGGGCAGCTGCCCTACCCCGAGGCCACCGCGATCACCGAGGTCCTGGTCACGGGGGAGAAGGGGGGATCGCAGGCGCGGCTGCTCCTCGAGGCCACCGCCATCGCCGGGGTTTATGACTTCTTCGTGGGCACCTTCCAGGTGTGGCGGGAGTTCGTGGACTTCCAGTTCATCCCCGCGGTGAGAGCGCTGGCGGAGCGCGCCCGCGTGGTCTTCAACTTCGACGCCGTGGCCTTCATCCTCGGGCTCGGCTACGTCATGGGCCTCCGCTCCTCGATGGTCCTCTGCGCGGGCGGCTTTCTCTCCAACTTCGTGCTCGTCCCCCTCATCTGGATGATGGGCCGCTCCTTCCCCGCGGTCGCGGTCTACCCGGCCACGCTCCCGATCGCGAGCATGACCGCGGCCCAGATCTTCCGCGCCTACGTCCGCTACATGGGCGTGGGCGCCATCGCCACGGCCGGGATCTTCGGCATCCTCAAGTCCTTGCGGGTCGTGATCGGGTCTTTCGCCATCGCCGGACGCGCCTTCCGCCACGGCGAGGGGGAGGTCCGGGAGCGCACCGACCGCGACATCCCGGTGACCTCGCTCCTGGTGGGCGTGATCCTGAGCGCGCTCGCGGCGGGGGTCTTCTACCTGAGCCTGGGGGTGGCCTTGGGGGTGGTGGCCCTGGGCCTCGCCCTGACCCTTGTGTTCTGTTTCTTCTTCACCTCCGTGGCCGCCAACGCCATCGCCACCACCGCCCGCAACCCCGTCTCCGGCATGACCATGCTCACGATCATCGTGTCCTCGGTGGTGCTGCTCCGCTTCGGACTCTCGGGAACCACGGGCATGTTCTTCGTCATGGCCCTGGCGGGCATCGTCTGCACCGCCCTCTCCGTGTCCGGCCAGGCCATCACCGACCTCAAGACGGGCTACTGGCTGGGCTCTACGCCCGCGGCCCAGGAGAAGCTCAAGTTCCTGGGGGTGGTGGCCTCCGCGATCGCGGTCGGGCTCACGATCGTGCTCCTGGCCCGGGCCTTCCAGTTCGGCGAGGCCATCCCTGGGGACGCGCGCGTGGTCCTCCCCTCCCCGCAGGCCGCGATCATGAAGTCGCTCGTGGAGGGGTTCATGAGCCGCCAGCCGGTGGCCTACCTTCTCTTCGGCAGCGGGGCCATGATCGCGCTGGTGATGGAGATGCTGGGGGCGCCCGCCCTCATCTTCGCGCTGGGCATGTACCTCCCCCTGGAGCTGAACACCCCCGCCCTGGTGGGGGGGTTCCTGGCCCATTTCCTGAACCGGCGGGCGGAGGCGACGCCGGGCCCGCACGGCCAGAGCATCCGCGAGCGGGGCGTGGTCATCGCCTCCGGACTCATGGCGGGGGGAGCGCTGGGGGGCGTGTTCGGGGCCGCGTTGCGGCTCTTCCCGTGGTACGCGGAGGACGGCATCAAGACCCCCTTCTACGACCATGTGGCCGTGGCCCAGAGCCTCTCCGCCCTGATGTTCGCGGCCTTGTGCGCCTACATCTGGTTTAATTCGCTGCGCGAGCCCAAGGACGCCTAAGCATGGAGCGCCTCGACCGCATCCTGGCCGATTCCATACTCGGCATCGACACCCTCTGGGGAGGCGACGTCATGTGCCCCTCGGGCACCGGTCGCTTCATCGCCGACACCTGGTTCTCCGACGAGCCGCCCACGCTCGCCTACACCCACGAGGCGGCGGGCCGGGTGCGTCGGGCGGGGGGCGTCGGGGCCACTCCACCGGATCGGGCGGCCATCTCCGCCTACTTGGCGGCGGTGGACGTGCGCGGTGCCCTCCACGGCCTGGCCGAGGAGAGCCGGGCCATGGCCGGCTTGCGGGGTGCTTATCTCCGCGGTCTCGTGGTCTCCCTGGAGGTCATGTGGGACCTCGCCCGGGAGCTGAGGGGAGAGGGCGACCCCGTCCCCTACGAGCGCTGCGTGCGCGCCTCCTCCGGCATCGGCCCCGAAGCCTCGGACCCGACCTCCAAGAGGCGGCGCTTGGCGGACCTGCTCGCGCGGGCCGGCCACCCCGGGGAGGGCGCGGAGGCCCTCTTGGCCGCGGTGGATGCGTGGCGGCGGGAGCGGATGGTCCCCCGGAAGTCGATCCCCGCCCTCGCCGCCGCCTTCATCGCGGAGTTCGACGCCCTCGCCGTCCGCCACCTGGTCCCCCACCTTCCCCCCACCCTCCACGCCGTGCCCCGCGCGAACATCCGGTTCCTGCCCATCGAGGACGCCTGGTTCTCGGGCTCCATGAACTACCTGGGCCGTTCCCGAAACCCCGACGGCAGCCCCCGCTACGACGCCACCTACGAGATCAACGCTTCCTTGGAGATCTCGGTCCCCGAGTTCGAGCAGCTTGTGACCCACGAGGTGGTGCCCGGCCACGTGACCAATGCCGCCCTCCTCCAGCACCTCTACGTGCGCGGGGAGGTGGGATTCGAGGCCTCCGTCCAGACCATGAACAGCCGGGCCGCCGCTCTCGCGGAGGGAATCGCCAACAATGCCATCCTCATGGCTCACGGCGTGGCGGGGGTGGACGAACTGCCCGACGAGGACCTCCAGATCGGCGTGCTCCTGGCCCTCCTCCAGGACGACGCCAAGAATCAGTCCTCCTTTCTGACCTGGAAGGAGGCCTGGCCGCAGAAAGACGTAGCGGCTGTGCTCCGTCGTGACTTCCTCTGCTCTAAGGAGCGGGCGGACAAGCTCTCCGGGGCCTGGGGACGCCATCCCCTGCTGGGCCGCATGTATCTGCCCGCCTATCGCGCGGGCACGGAGGAGGTGGCGCGGCTCAGGGCGAAGCACCCCCCCCAGGCGGTGCTCCCCGCCCTCTATGGCTGCCGCGGCCTGGTGGACGTGGTGACCGTGCGGACGGCCCTGGGTGAGGCCGCGGCCCCCGGCGCTTAGCGATAGCGCTCGCGGATCGTGGGCACCAGGTACTCCGCGAAGGCTCTCTCCTCGTCGTAGCGCGGGGCGTAGCCCCAGTCGCGTCGGGCGCTAGAGTCGTCCACGTCCTCGGGCCAGGAGTCCAGGATCCGCTGCCGCTTCAGGTGCGGCTCGAAAGTGAGCCGGCTGCCCGGGAAGGCCTGCGCCACCCGCCTCCGGATCGCCTCTGCGGAAGGGTTGAATGCCCCCACGTTGTAGACGGTGCGGGTGAGTCGCTCCTTGGGGGCCTGGGCCAGACTCAAGAGCGCGTCCACGCCGTCGGGCATGGCCATGAAAGGGATCCGGGTGTCCGGCCGCACGAAGCAGGCGTAGGGCGCGCCCGCGGCGGCGGCGTGGAGCATTTCGGGGGCGTAGTCGGAGGTCCCTCCGGAGGGGACGGTGACGGCGGAGATCAGGCCCGGGAAGCGGACGCAGCGGAAGTCCACCTTGCCGGAAAGGGTCTCGGCCGCCAGCTGCTTGTAGTGCTCGGCGTAATAACGGCCCAAGTGCTCGCAGTAGAGCTTGTTGCACCCGTACATGGTGGTGGGCCGGTTCCAATCATCCTCCCCCACCCGGCCCACCCGGTTTTTGGTCTCGAGGTCGGGCAGCCCATAGGCGGCGATGGAGCTCGGGTACATGAAGACCACCGGCCGGCCGTGCGACTCCCCCTCCTTCTGGGCGAATTCCAGGAGGCGCAGCGTCCCCTCGACGTTCACCTGGTGGGCGGCGGTGGGGGTGAACTCCGCACGGGTGGAGAGGAGGGCCGCCAGATGGAAGACCAGCTCGACCTCGTACTCGGAGAGGATCCGCTCCAAGAGGTCCACGTCCAGGATCGAGCCCAGATACTGATGCTGGACCCGGCGGGCCGGCTGGGCCTCGAGGGCCCGCAAGTCGAGGGTGATGATGGCGTGGGCCCCGGCCCCGGCCAGCCTCTCGATGAGGCCGTGGCCGATCTCGCCACTGGCGCCCGTCACGAGCACGACCGGTTTCCTCAGCACGCTGACCTCCGGGGGGTTACCGGGCGGCCCGATTGTAGCGTCAAGCGGGGGGCGGCGGTGCTCCAAGGACCGCAGGGCGCGTACGCGCCCGGAGGACGAGGATCCCGTTCACCCCTGCCGGGGGACATTTCTACTTGGCACGAAAGGGGCCACTTCTACGTGGCGTTGACACGAGGGGCCCGACGTTTGACACCTCTCCGCGGGGGGGCTTAGACTCCGCCTGCGCGGCGTCGGCTCAAGGGCCGCGCGCGGCCGAAAAGCCCCTGCATGCTGTCGGAGAGGATCGGAGCGACCTTCGCGCGCCCGGTGGAGGGCGTGGTGCGGGCCTTCGCCTGGGTGAGCCCGGATGTGCTCACCATCACGGGGCTGGCCCTAAACGGGGTGGCTTGCGCCTGCTTCGCCTTTGCGGGGGGAAAGGAGTACACGACCCCCGCCCTGCTGCGCACGGGGGGGCTGGTGGCCCTCCTGGCCAGCATCTTCGACATGATCGACGGGCGGGTGGCCCGCCGCCGCGGCCGGGGAACCAAGTTCGGGGCCTACCTCGACTCCACCATGGACCGCTACTCCGACATGGTGCTCTACATGGGCCTCATGATCCTCTACGCCCGCTTGAACCGGACGCCGTTCATGGTGCTCGTCTGGGTGGCCGCCTTCGGGAGCTTCATGACCTCCTACGCGCGGGCGCGCGCGGAGAGCCTGATCCCGCGCTGCACGGTGGGTTTCCTCGAGCGTCCGGAGCGGATCGTGCTCCTGATCATCGGCGCCCTCACCAACCGCATCGCGGCCGTCCTCTGGGTCATCGCCATCCTCTCCAACCTGACCGCGGTGCAACGCGTGGTCTACACCTATGTGGAGCTGAAGAGGGGCTGGGGGGGCGCGGGCCCGGAGCGGGGTCCGGGAAAGGACGCGTGAGCTTCAACCCGAAGTCGGAGGCCCTGCGTCGCCGAATGCTCACGCCCTGGCGCTTCCGCTTCTACCTCTGGACGACCCTCCCCCTGGCCGCGGGGGCGGGGCTGCGCCTGCGCGAGCTGGACGGATCCTCCTGCACGGTCTTTCTGCCCGGGGGCTGGCGGACCCAAAACCCGTTCCGGTCCACATATTTCGCCGCCCAGGCCATGGCCGCGGAGTTGTCCACGGGCGCCCCCGCCGCCGTCCTGGTCGCGGGGGCGTCCGCGTCGGTCTCCATGCTCGTGCGCGGGATCTCCGCCGTTTTCACCCAGAAGATCGTAGGGGGATCGCTCTTCACGTTCTCGGACGTGGCCGGCATGGGAACGGCGATCGAACGGTCGGCCGGGGGGGGCGCGGGCGAGACCTACGTGGCCCGCGCCACCGGCCGCACCCCGGAGGGGACCTTGGCGGCGGAGTTCGAGATCACGTGGTCCTTCAAGCGCCGGGGCTAGAGGGCGCCATCGGCTTCGTGGTGGCCGGCGGCCAGAGCCGCCGGATGGGCAGGGACAAGGCCCTGCTCGCCTGGGGACCAGGGACGCTCCTGGACGACGCCCTGGCCCGTCTCGGTCAGGTCGTGGTCGACGTGCGCATTCTCGCCGGGTCGCAGCCCGCCTACCTCGACCGCGGCCGGCCCGTGCTCGCGGACGCCCTCGAAGGGGGGGGCTCCCTGGGCGGCATCTACACCGGCCTGCTGCAGCTGGAGCGCACCCCCGGCCTCTTCCTCGGGGTGGACCTGCCCTTCGTCCCCGTCCTCCTGCTGGCCCGGCTGCTGGAACTGGCCCCCGGCTGGGATGCCGTCGTCCCCGTCTCCCCCGGCGGACCGGAGCCCCTGTGCGCGGCCTACGCGCCGGCCTGCCGGGAGCCGATCCTCCGTCGGCTCCAGCAAGGGCAGCTCAAGATGACCGCCTTCTGGCCGGACGTCCGCGTGCGGGAGGTGGGCCCCTCCGAGCTCCAGGCTTACGGAGATCCCGGCCTCATGTTCCGGAACTTGAATACGCCCGAGGACTACGAGGAGGCGGCCCGCCGCTTCAGGGCACCGTGACCGGGACCTCCACCTCCAGGCTGCCCCGGCGGCACCAGCCCTCGCGCCGCGAGCAGTAGAAGAAGGTGATGGTCGCCCCCACGCTCTGGGCCCCCTTGGGAGCGGTAGGGGCGAACCCGACCGGGAACTTGAGCGGCCGCGACAGGTCCAGGTAACGGGCGGCGGAGGGATCGTAGGGGGTCGTGCGCACACGGAGGGGCAGCTGCTTATCCACGAGCACGGATTGAGCCACGTCCAACTTGAGGCGCGGCGCCGGCTCCTCGTTGATGTGCACCTCCGGGTCCTTGGACACGAACGTCACCTCTATCGATGGCGTGGTCCCGGCCTTGGTCGGGGCCACGAAGGTGGCCCTTAGGTCGAAGAACTGGTTCCCGGGGGCCAGGGTCAAGAGGAAGAGGAGAGAGGCGGAGCTCGCCATGCACCCACGATCTTACCAGAGGCGGCAGGCAAGGGCCCCCGGGTCTCCCGGCCGTCGGCGGGTTAAAATCGGGCTTTGCCCATGATCCTTGACCTCCAGTCCCGGCTGGCCCAGCTCGTCCGCGCGGCGGCCCGGAAGGCCTTTGGCGTCGACCTGGATGAGATCACCTTCCAATACCCTCCCCAGATCGAGCTGGGCGACCTCGCCCTGACCTCGCCCTTCGACCTAGCCAAGAAGCTGAGGCGGAAGCCACGCGACATCGCGGAGCGCTTGGCCGCAGCGCTCTCCTCCGCCCCCGGCGTGCGCCGGGCGGAGGTGGCGGGGGGGGGCTATGTCAACGTCTTCCTCGAGCGGGGGGCCTTCGCGGCCGGGTTCTACGCCGCCCTCCGCGCTCCCCGGCCTGCCGCCGTCCGGCCGGGGACGGTGATCGTGGAGCACACCAGCATCAACCCCAACAAGGCCGCCCATGTCGGCCACCTCCGGAACGCCACCCTGGGCGACACCTTCGTGCGGGTCTTGCGGCACCGTGGCCACACAGTGGGGGTCCAGAACTACATCGACGACACCGGCGTGCAGGTGGCGGACGTGGTGGTGGGGCTCATCCACCTCGAGCAGAGGAACCTGGCCGGACTCGAGACGGTTCCCGGGAGGTTCGACTACTACTGCTGGGATCTCTACGCGCGGGTGGGGGACTTCTACGCCGCCGATCCCCGGCGCAAGGCCCTGCAGGTGGAGACCCTCCACGCGGTGGAGGCCGGCGACAACGACACCGCGCGCCTGGCCGCGGCCGTGGCCGCGCGCATCGTGGACTGCCACCTGGCCACCATGGAGAGGCTGGGCATCCGCTACGACCTCCTCGCCCACGAGAGCGACATCCTGCGCCTCCATTTCTGGGATCGGGCCTTCGCCCTCCTCAAGGAGGCGGGGGCGATCCGCTTCGAGAGCGAGGGCAAGAACAAGGGCTGCTGGGTGCTGACCATGGGCGGGGGCGAAGCCGACGAGAGCGCGGGGGGAACGCCCCCCCGGGGGGGCCCTGCCTCCCCCGAGGCGCGCCGGGTGAGCGATGAGGACAAGATCATCGTCCGCTCCAACGGAACCGTGACCTACACCGGAAAGGACATCGCCTACCAGCTCTGGAAGCTGGGCCGCCTGGACCAGGACTTCCATTACCGACGCCACCGCACCTACCCCGACGGCCAGGTGCTCTGGACTACGACCAGCGGGCCCGGCGAGCCGGGGGCGCCCGTGTTCGGCCACGCGCGCGCGGTCTACAACGTGATCGACGTGGGCCAGTCGTACCCCCAGCGGGTGGTGAAGGCGGGGGTGGCGGCCCTCGGCCACGCCCAGGACGCGGAGGAGAGCCACCACCTGGCCTACGAGAAGGTCGTGCTCTCCCCCGCCACCGCGAAGGCCCTCGGCTACGCGGTGTCGGAGGAGGAGGCGGCGGTGAAGGTCTCCGGGCGCAAAGGGCTCGGGGTCAAGGCCGACGACCTCCTGGACGCCCTCCTGGGCAAGGCCCGGAGCGAGATCGACGCCCGGGATCCCGCCCGGGAGGCGGCGGCCCGGGAGCGCACCGCCACCGCCATCGCCATCGGCGCCCTCCGCTACTTCTTGCTCAAGTTCGGGCGGACCCGAATCATCACCTTCGACATGGAGGAGGCGCTGGCCTTCGCGGGTGAGACCGGGCCCTACCTCCAGAACGCACTGGTGCGGGCGCGGAACATCTTTGCCAAGATGGAGGGCGAGGGGCACCCGGTGGCGGCGCTCCTGGAGCGGGCCTCCGGTTCCGATCTCGGGGCCCTCCTGGAGGGCGAGGAAGGAGACGAGGTGTGGTCCCTTCTCCTGCTCATGGCCCGCAGCGAGGAAGTCGCCGAGCAGGCGGTGCGGGCGGAGGAGGTGGCCCTCCTGGCCAAGCACACCTTCGCCGTGGCCCAGGCCTTTCACTCCTACTACCAGAACCCCAACTACTCCGTGCTCTACGCGGCGAGCGAGGAGCGGCGCGCCTTCCGGACCCTGGTCGTCGACTGCTTCCTCCGGCAGATGGACCTGCTCCTGGACCTCTTGGGGATCCCGGTGCCGGAGCGGATGTGAGCCGCCCGGCCGTGGGCGTCACCATCGGCTACGACGAGCGGCGCTCGGGCTTGTACCTGCTGCGGCAGGACTACCTGCGATCGGTGGAGGCGGCGGGGGGGCTGCCCCTGGTCCTGGCCCCCGGCCGGCCGGAGGACGCCTCCGAGTTGCTCCACCGCGTAGACGCCCTGATCCTGACCGGGGGGAGTGACGTGGATCCTGCCCTTTACGGGCAGGCCCCCCACCCCAAGCTCGGGCGCGTCATCCGCGAGCGGGACGACTTCGAGCTGGCCCTGTGTCGGGAGGCCCTCCGCCGCGACCTGCCCCTCCTCGCTATCTGTCGGGGACACCAGGTGTTAAACGTTGCCACGGGCGGAACACTGATCCAGGACATCCCGTCTGAGCTGACAGGAGGGCTCGACCACGACCCGCGCTGCGAGCGCTGGGAGCGGGCCCACGATGTGCGGATCCACAACGGGACCCGGCTTCGTGAGATCCTGGGCAGGGAGACGATTTCGGTGAACAGCTTCCACCATCAAGCCGTCGACCAGCTGGGACAGGGCCTTACGGTCTCCGCCTTCACGAGCGACGAGAGGATAGTGGAGGGCATCGAAAGCCCCGGCCACCGCTTTGTCCTCGGGGTCCAGTGGCACCCCGAGGCCTTCTGGAACCGGGACGACGGGTTCCAGACCCTCTTCGGGGCCCTGGTGAGGACGGCCGCGGCGGCATGATTTCCTCTCTGGCCCTGAGCCTCTTCCTCGCGGGCGCCGGCTCCCCCGCCGGCATCAAGTGGGAGCGCCAGTTCGACGAGGCCCTCAAGAAGGCCAAGGCCGCGCGCAAGCCAGTCATCGTGAACTTCTGGGCGGAGTGGTGCGGATGGTGCCGCCGGCTCGACAGGACCACCTACGCGGACCCCGTGGTCGCCCGCATCGCGGAGGACTTCGTGGCCGTGCGGGTGAACACCGAAGGCAGCAAGAAGGAGGTCGCGGTCGCCCTGCACTACGACGTCTCCTCTCTGCCCACCGTCGTCTTTCTCACTCCCGCCGGACGCCAGCTCTCCCGCGTCAACGGCTTCCAGGGACCGGGGGAGTTCCCCCACACGCTCTCTCGGGTCCTTCAGGAAGCCCAGAAGGTGATGGCCTGGGAGGCCGCCCTCGAGGAGAACCCCAAGGACGCGGCCACCCTCGCCAGCCTGGGCATCCACCTGTTCGACCAGGAGTTCTACGACGAGGGCGGGGACCTTCTGGAGCGGGCCCGATGGGCGGACGCGGAGCAGCCGGTCGCCAACCGCCGGAAGATCCGCCTGCTTCTGGCCATGCTCCAGAACAACCGGCACCACTACGCCGAGGCCGAGACTCTTCTCAAGGAAGCCCTCGCCTTCCGGCCCCCGGGAGAGGACGGCGCCAAGCTGCTCTTCGTTCTCGGCCGGACCTATGTGGCCTGGGGACGCGCCGCGGATGCGCGCGTGACCCTGCAGCAGATCATCAACGACTACGCCCAGAACCCTCTGGCCCAGAAAGCCCGAGACACCTTAGTCGCCCTCGACCACACCAAGTAGACCGGTCTATTCTCCGGGTGCCAGAGGAGGGGAGCGGCCCAGGAACTCCACCAGGAGGCGCGCTACCTCCGCCGGACGCTCCTCCTGGGGAAGATGCCCACAGTCCTCAAGGAGCACCACACGCGAGCCGGAGATGGCCCGCGCGAACCGATCGGCGTCCGGGGGTGGGATCCAGGCGTCGTACCGGCCCCACAGAATGAGGGTCGGGGCCTGGACCCGGGGGGCGAGCTCGGCCACCGCCCCCGGATGGAGGCGAAGCGTGGCTAAGAGGGACCGGGTGGCGGCGGGGGCCCCCGGCCGCAGCATGGGGGCCGCGTACTCCTCCAGCCGCTCCGGGGTCACGAGGGCGCGGTCGTGGAAAACCTGGCGGAGGGCCGCCCCTACCAGGAGCCGCCGCACCGGGAGGTGGTCGATGAGCGCCGCCATCGGCCGGAAGCCCGCGACCCGGATCAGGAAGGGCCGGTCCCGCGCGGCCAGGTTGAAGCCCGCGGCGTCGATGAGGACGAGGCGGCCCACCCGCGAGGGATCGGTGGCCGCGAGCACCACCGCCAGCGCCCCCCCCATGCTGTTGCCCACGAGGTCGGCCCGGGCAATCCCCAGACGGTCGAGGAGGGCCCGGACCACGCGGGGGTACAACTCGAACGAGAGGTCGGCGGGCAGGTCGGAACCGCCGAAGCCGGGCAGGTCGAGGGCCACCACGTCATGGCCCTCACTAAGGGTGGGAAGGACATCCTTCCAGGTGTAGATCGAGGAGGCAAAGCCGTGCAGGAGCACGACCGCGGGGCCCCGGCCCGCACGCACGTAGCGGACGCGCAAACCCTCCACCGTCTCGTAGCGCGGGGTGAGGCCGGAGTTCTGCAGCCAGGCCCCGGTCGGCCCCGGCGGAGCTTCGCCCCGCAGCACGAGGCCGATGAGGGCGGCCGTCACGACCCCGATCACGAAGAGGGCGCGACGCACGCTTCTCTCCTCACCACCAGAGCCGCCCCATCCACCGCCTTGGCGTCGGCCGCTATTCGAAGCAGGCCACGAGGAGCGCTTTGCCCCTCCCGGTCTTGTTCTCCGGGCGGCATGACTTGCCCGATTCGGCGCAGCACCAGCAGGCATCCATCGCCTCGCCCGTGCCGCCGCTCGGGATCACCGAGTCCGTGACGGGACCGGCGTCGGGCTTGCCGCAGGCGCCACCCACCTCGGGAGCGGTCCGCAGCACCACCCGCGAGTCCGTCATGTTCAGGTAGAGGGGGGTCGAGGCGCTGCCCGGGAAAGCGACCGCGGTGACCCTCTTATCGTTGGCGTCGATCGGACGGTAGATGACGACCATGGAGCTGCCCGGCTTGAAGCGCGCCACCTCGGCCACGACCGCAGGCTCGAAGCTCCAGGCCAACTTCTCGCCACTGTTGGACTTCATCACCACGCGGTTCAGAGCGGGGTCGACGCTCTCCAGCGTCCCGTAGACACTCTTGTGGGGTCGGGGCGGGCCGGCGGTCATCTGCGCCCAAGACCGAGGCGCCATGGCCACGAGCGCGAGCGGCAGAACGGCTAGCCCCCGAGCGCGAGCGGACCCTAATGAGCCCATCTTGTCCTCCCTGGTGAGTCACCGTCCGGGCGCCCACCGACACGAGACGGTACCATCGAACCAACCTGGGGCAGAACGCCCCCCGACTCGGCCACCCCGCCAGACGATCTCCCGACCGCGGTCACCCCGGAATCTCGTGGAGCCTCAACCCCCGAGCAAGCGCCTGAGCTCGGGCAGGGCCTTGGTGACGGCCTCCTCCCCCGCCGCGAAGAAGCTCGGGATCTTCCGCGGGCGCATCCAGCCCGAGTCGCCCATGGCGGGGGCGATCACGAGGTCCGCGCCCTGCAGCTCGCTGCGCGTCCGGCCCCGCAGGAGGGTGAGGCCCGCCCGGAGGGCCAGGGCCACGAAGGAGTCGGCGGCCGGCCAGCGGGTCCCGCTGTTCACGTCCACCGCCACCACCACCCCCGTCTCCTCCGCCATCTCCCGGGCCAGGCGGACGGGGACCACCTCCGAGATGCCGCCGTCGTAGAGCCGGCGGCCATTCAGGACCATGGGCGGGAAGACGCCGGGGAAGCTGCACGACGCTCGCACCGCGTCGCGCAGGTCGCCCTCGCGCAGCACCACCGGCTCGCCGGTGTCGACGTCGGTGGCGAGAACGCGCACGGGCACCCGCAGGCCCTCGAAGGTGGGGACGGGCAGGAACTCGTCGATCAAGACCCCGAGCTTGGTGCCGGAAAGCAGCCCGCCCCCCCAGCCCCGCACCCACATCCAGGGATGAAGCCGGGAGGCCTGCTCCACGAGCTTCTCGAGGTCGGCCCCTCCCGCCCAGGCGGCCGCCACCAGGGCCCCCCCGCTCACGCCGGCAATGCCCGCCGCCGGCATTCCCTCGCGGTCGAGGGCGTGCAGCACTCCGGCATGGGCCGCCCCGTGGGCGCCCCCGCCCGAGAGCGCGAGATAAAGAGGCTTCATGGCGTCAACCCCGGCCCCCGCCCGCCTCGTCCCCGTCCCCCACTCTTCTCGTCATTGAAGATGCCCTGCCCTCGGGAGTCAAGACCGGCGGGGGTGGGCTTGGCCCGGACCGCGGACGCTCCCAGTCTTCGAGCCTAGGCGCGGGCCAGGGCGTGGATCTCCTGCAGGCTGACGAGGTCCGTGGCCCGTTCCCGGAGGGCGTGGATGGCGTGGACGGTGGCGGCGGTGGCGGTCAAGGTGGTCACGACCAGCACCCCGTGCAGGGTGGCGCTCTTGCGGATGGCCCCGTCGTCATAGAAGGACTCGCGGCCGAGGGGGGTATTGAACACGATGGCGATTTTCCGGCTCTTGATCAGATCCACCACGTTGGGCCGACCCTCGTTGACCTTGTAGACCATCTGCGCCGCCACCCCGTGCGCGTTCAGGTATTCCGCAGTGCCCCGGGTGGCCAGGATCGCAAACCCCATCTCCGCGAGGTCCCGCGCGTGGGGCAGGACCCCGGCTTTGTCGTGGTTGTTCACGCTGATGAAGACGGTGCCGGAGGTGGGGATCTGGAAGCCGGAGGCCATCTGGGCCTTCGCGAAGGCGATGCCGAAGTCCTCGGAGATGCCCATGACCTCCCCCGTGGATTTCATCTCCGGCCCCAAGATGATGTCGGTGCCGGGGAGCTTGAGGAAGGGGAAGACGGACTCCTTGACGAAGATGCGGGAGACGGTCAGGTCTTCGGTGACGCCTTGGGCGGCCAGGCTCTTGCCGGCCATGATCCGCGCCGCCACCTTGGCCAGTGGCACCCCGGTGGCCTTGCTCACGAAGGGGGTGGTGCGCGAGGCGCGGGGGTTCACCTCCAGGACATAGACCACGTCGTTCTTGATGGCGTACTGCACGTTCATGAGCCCGCGCACCCCCAGGGCAAGCCCGAGCTGGCGGGTATAGCGGCGGATGGTCTCCAGGTGGGGGGCGCTGATGCGGTAGGTGGGCAGAACCATGGCGGAGTCGCCGCTGTGGATCCCCGCCTCCTCGATGTGCTGGAGGATGCCCCCGATCACCACCCGCTCGCCGTCCCCCAGCGCGTCCACGTCCACCTCGAAGGCGTCCTCCAGGAAGCGGTCCACCAGGATGGGGTGCTCGGGAGAGGCTTTCACCGCCTCCCGCACGTAGCCCTCCAGGCTCCCCTCGTCGTAGACGATGGCCATGGCCCGGCCTCCCAGGACGTAGGAGGGCCGCACGAGCACGGGGTAGCCGATGTGGCGGGCGATGACCTTGGCCTCCTCGAGCGAGGTCGCGCTCCCGTTGTCGGGCTGGGGGATCTTGAGCTGGCTCAGGAGGGCGCTGAATCGCTGGCGGTCCTCGGCGAGGTCTACCGCGTCCGGGCTGGTGCCCAGGATGCGCACCCCCGCCTGGTGCAGGGGCACGGCCAGCCGGAGGGGGGTCTGGCCCCCGAACTGGATCACCACCCCCGCCGGCTTCTCCAGCTCCAGGACGTTCATCACGTCCTCGAAGGTCAGGGGCTCGAAGTAGAGGCGGTCGGAGGTATCGTAGTCGGTGGAGACCGTCTCCGGGTTGCAGTTGATCATGATGGTCTCGTACCCCTCCTCCTTGAAGGCGAAGGAGGCGTGGCAGCAGCAGTAGTCGAACTCGATCCCCTGCCCGATGCGGTTGGGCCCGCTGCCCAGAATCACCACCTTCTTGCGGTCCGTGGGCTCGGCTTCGCACTCCCGCTCGTAGGTCGAGTAGAGGTAGGGGGTATGCGACTCGAATTCCGCCGCGCAGGTGTCCACGCGCTTGTAGACGGGGACGATACCGGCCCCGATCCGCCGTGCCCGCACCCCCGCTTCGCTCGCGCCCG
Source organism: Vicinamibacteria bacterium (assembly GCA_035570235.1). Classification (NCBI taxonomy): domain Bacteria; kingdom Pseudomonadati; phylum Acidobacteriota; class Vicinamibacteria; species Vicinamibacteria bacterium. The sequence goes on from DATMML010000037.1 coordinate 168,636, forward strand.
TGAGCTGGGCCAGGTGGAGGTCAGAGAACCCCATGCGCTTGGCCTGGCGGAGGGTCCTGTCGTCGACCCCGGGGAGGCCGGGGCCGGGGGGCGCGGGGGCAGGAGGGGGCGCCCCCCCCGGGGCCGAGTCGGGGGGGAGGGCCTGGCCGCCCGCCCGCGCCACGACCTCTCTCTGCATGTCCACGATCTGCTGAACCTGGTCCAGGAACCAGGGATCGATCCCGGTCATGCGGTGGATCTCCGCGTGCGGCCAGCCCAGCTCGAGGGCCCGCTTCACGTAGAAGATCCGGTCGGGGTCGGGAGAGAGGATCTTCTCCTTGATCCGGCGGTCGTCGAGGTCGGCGCGGTTGAAGCCGGAGCTGCTGATCTCCAGCCCCCGCAGCCCCTTCTGGAGGGCCTCCTTGAAGGTGCGGCCGATGGCCATCACCTCCCCCACCGACTTCATTTGCGTGCCCAGGGTGGGGTTCGCGTCCGGGAACTTCTCGAAGGCCCAGCGGGGGATCTTCACCACCACGTAGTCCAGCACGGGCTCGAAGCAGGCGGGGGTCACGCGCGTGATGTCGTTTCGGATCTCGTCCAGGTGATAGCCGATGGCGAGGAGGGCGGCGATCTTGGCGATGGGAAAGCCGGTGGCCTTGCTGGCCAGGGCGGACGAGCGCGAGACCCGGGGATTCATCTCGATCACGACCATGCGGCCGGTGCGGGGGTCGACCGCGAACTGGATGTTGGAGCCCCCCGTCTCCACCCCCACCTCGCGGATGATGGCGCGGGACGCGTTGCGCATGGCCTGGTACTCGCGGTCGGTCAGGGTCTGGGCGGGGGCCACGGTCACGGAGTCGCCGGTGTGGATCCCCATGGGATCGAAGTTCTCGATCGAGCAGATGACCACGAAGTTGTCCGCGCGGTCCCGCATGACCTCCAGCTCGTACTCCTTCCACCCGATCACGGACTCCTCGATGAGGATCTCGTGCACGGGGGAGAGATCGAGGCCCCGCTCGACCAGGTCCTCGAACTCCTCCATGTTGTAGACGATCCCGCCCCCCGTTCCCCCCAGGGTGAAGGAGGGCCGGATCACCGCGGGTAGGCCCGTGTACTCCAGGACGGAGCGGGCCTCCCCCACCCGGCGGGCAAAGCCGCTCCGGGGCACCTCCAGGCCGATGCGGCCCATGGCCTCCTTGAAAAGCCGCCGGTCCTCCCCCACCTCTACCGCCCGCCGGCTGGCCCCGATCAGGCGGGTGCCCAGCCGGTCCAGGACCCCGCGCTTCGACAGCTCCACGGCCAGGTTGAGGGCGGTCTGGCCGCCCACGGTGGGGAGGAGCGCGTCCGGCCGTTCCCGCTCCAGGATGGCGGTCAAGACCTCGGGGGTCAGGGGCTCCACATAGGTGCGATCCGCGTACTCCGGGTCGGTCATGATCGTGGCCGGGTTGGAGTTCACGAGCGAGACCCTGAGCCCCTCCTTGCGCAGGACCTTGATGGCCTGGGTGCCGGAGTAGTCGAACTCGCAGGCCTGGCCGATCACGATCGGTCCGGAGCCAATTACGAGGACGGAGTGGAGAGTGGGGTCCTTGGGCATCGACCCATCAGTATCTCACGGTGGAGTCGCCCCCGCAGACGGACGCGGGGAGCGCGGCCGCCTGGCCCTTCCGGCCTCAGGCCGGCCGGTGGGCCGCCATGAGCGCGATGAACTCCTGAAAGAGGTAGTGGCTGTCGTGGGGGCCGGGGCTGGCCTCGGGATGGTACTGGACGGAAATCACGGGCAGGTCCCGGTGGCGGAAGCCCTCCACAGTGCCGTCGTTCAGGTTCACGTGGGTCTGGATGAACTCGGGTCGGGCGAAGAGGGACGGATCCACGGCGAAGCCGTGGTTCTGGGATGTGATCTCGACCTGCCCGCTCTTGAGGTTCTTGACCGGATGGTTGGCCCCGCGGTGGCCGAACTTGAGCTTGAAGGTCTTCCCCCCGCAGGCCAAGCCCAGGATCTGGTGCCCGAGGCAAATCCCGAACACCGGCACCTTCTCCATGAGGACCCGGGTCGCCTCCACCGCGTAGGTGCACGGCTCGGGGTCTCCGGGGCCGTTGGAGAGGAAGATGCCGTCGGGTTTGAGGGCCAAGGCATCCCGCGCGGAGGTCGTGGCCGGCACCACCGTCACCTGGCAGCCGCCGGCGGCCAGGCTGCGCAGGATGTTCCGCTTCATGCCGAAGTCGTAGGCCACCACCCGGTAAGGCAGGCTCTTCGGCCCCGACCCCGCCTCCAATCGATAGGGTTCCGGGCAGGTGACCTCCCGGGCCAGGTCCAGGCCGATCATGGAGCGGGAGCCCCGCGCGCGCTCCACGAGCGCGGCCCCGTCCCGGGAGAGGGTGGAGATGATGCCCCGCTTGGCCCCGTGGGTGCGCAGGTGGCGGGTGAGGGCGCGGGTGTCGATCTCGCTGATGCCCACCACCCCCGCCTCGTCCAGGTAGCGGTGCAGCTCCCCCGACGCCCGCCAGGAGGAGGCCATGGTCGAGACCTCCCGGACCACGAAACCCGCGACCTGGGGGCGCGCTGACTCCACGTCCTCGCGGTTGATGCCGTAGTTGCCGATGTGGGGGTAGGTCATGGTCACGATCTGCCCCGCGTAGGAGGGATCGGTCAGGACTTCCTGGTAGCCACAGAGGGCGGTGTTGAACACCACCTCTCCCGTGACCTCTCCGGCGCGCCCGAAGGACTGTCCCTCGAAGAGGGTGCCGTCCTCCAAGGCTAGCGTCGCCGATCGGTGCTCCACTCTTCCCGTCCCTCTCCTCCGCGGGGCCCGCGCCCACGGTCGCACTAAGGATATCCGGCCTCGGCTTCTCGTCCAAGGACCGAACCGCTCAACTTCACGCTTGCCTTTTGCGCCCCCCTCTGGAAGGATTCGCAGCGCATGCCTCACCTCCGCTTGCTGGCCCTGGCGATGGCCTTCGCCCCCGGCGAAGCCCTGGTCCAGCAGGAGGGGTGCCGCCCTCATCGACGCCGGCGCGCACCCCGGAGCCGCCCAGGCCTGTCCTGGGCGAATGCGTCGAGGTCTCCTTCGGCTACACCTGCAACCATCCCTCGAGAGGCGTGGAACTCCCCCACGCAATGAGAAGCATGACGACCAAATGGCCCTGGGTACTAGCGATAACCCTGCTCGCCACGTCTTCCCGTGGGGTGAGTCAGGCCGGCGAGCCCGCCGACCCTCCGACGCCGGCCGTCGAGGCTCAGCCGCCGCCCCCAGAAAGACCGCCAGAACCGCCCTCTTCCCCGTCGAATCCCGAATGGCAATATGGCGGCTTTGCAGATGTCGGTTACCTCCACGATTTCAACGATCCCTCCAACCACCTGTTCCGGAGCCGTGGCACCACGTTTCACGTCAACGAAGTGGACTTGAACATGGCCGGGCTCTATTTGAGGAAATCGACGTCGGAGACCTCGCGCTGGGGAACGGAGCTGACGCTGCAGGCCGGCAAAGATTCGGAGGTCTTCGGATTTTCCGCAACCGCACCCAATCTCGCCGGTTCCAATTGGCTCCGGCATCTGGGCCCAACGAACGTCTCCTACCTTGTGCCGGTCGGGAAGGGACTCACCCTTCAGGGCGGAATCTTCGGCAGCTTTATCGGGTACGACTCCCTCTACGCCAAGGACAATCTCAACTACACGCGCCCGTGGGGTGCAGATTTCACGCCCTACTTCATGTTGGGCGTGAACGCTCAATACCCGTTCTCTGCAAAACTGACCGCAACTCTGCTCCTGCTCAACGGCTATTGGCACCTGGCCCACGCCAACAACGTTCCCAGTGCAGGTGGCCAGCTTGCGTACAAGGCGACCGAACATCTGACCTTGAAGGAAACGGTTCTTTACGGGCCGCACCAGTCCGACACCTCGCTCGCGCTCTGGCGTTTCCTATCCGACAGCATCGCCGAATGGAAGGGGGAGCGACTCACCGTGGCCTTCGACTATTTCGTCGGAACGGAGAGAATCGCCGCTCCCGGAAATCCCCGAGCGCTCTGGATGTCCGCCCAACTGCCGCTGCACCGCGTGATCAACCCTCGACTCAGCCTCACGATCCGCCCTGAGGTCTACTGGGACCGCGACGGCCGCACCACGGGATTCCAACAGACGGTGAAGGCGAATACGACGACGCTCGAGTACCGAATTCCGCTCCGCCGCGCCAGCGCCATCCTGCGGCTAGAGCACCGCATCGACGATTCACGCGGACCCGGCGGAGGCTTCTTCAATGACGGAGAGCTGTCGCCGGGAGTCGTCGGCCTCACGCCAACCCAGAATCTCCTGGGCCTAGGGGTGATACTGACTTTCGACTCGAGCTCCCATCCTTGAGAACCGGATCTTGCCGAGAAGAGATACGGCAAGGGTCGGCCATCGCCCTCCGGGGGGCGCGCCCTTACGTGGTTGGCCCTCGCGTCCCCTTATGTCCCCGCGGAGGACGCGGGGACGGGACCCGGCTTGGTGATTACGAGGTGGTTCTCCCCGGTGGAGTCCGGATAGCCGTAGCGGAAGGGCAGATCCCGGTGGGGCTGCGAGCTCCAGAGCTGGAGGAACTCGTCCAAGCAGGCCGGGCTGACAGCTAACGGCCCCTTGGATGTCACCATCGGCCCCTTGAAGGTCCCGTAGGTCTCGAGGCGAAAGCCCGCCTTGGTGGCGTAGCTGGGGAGGATGCCCGTGGAGTCCGAGATCATGAAGGCCATGTGCGAGAGGAGGTAGCTCCGGATGCGGCTGAAGCCCTCCCCGCACAGGAGGTAGCTGGCGGCCTTGGTCATGGCCGCCACCTTGCCCTTGGCTTCGAGGTGCCGGAGCACGGACGGATCCGCCTTCAAGTGGGCGTCGGCAAGGTTGGCCGCGATGTGCCGGTGCACGCGCAGGCCCCCCTCCGGGCCGCCCTCCCGGGAGCGGAAAGCGATCTCCGCGTTCGAGAACACCTCCGAGAAGTCCGGGGAGACCCAGACCCGGTTGAGGCGCGGGGCCATCTTCCCCTCCTCGGCCGCGATCTCCTGCCTATCGAAGTACTGTAGGGTCCCGTCCTCCTGCACGCGGAAATAGCGCAGCCCCACCGGTTCGTAGCCGTGCGCGGAGAGGCCCACCAGGAAGAAGGAGAGCTGCCCGGGGAGGTCCCCCCTCTGCATCTGCATCAGGTTCTCGCTCGTGCTCTCCGCGTAGGCGAAGAGGCCCCGGATCCGCCGGCGTAGCTGGTCCAGGCTTCGGGCCAGCCGGACCTTGTCCAGGTCCCGGATGCGCCGGGGATCGCCGGCGTGCTCCAGAGACAAGGTTGTGAACTCGAGACCGTCGGGATAGGTGGTGAGGGCCGATAGCAGGTCGCCGCCCCCGAAGGGATAGACCACGGCGAAGGGAAGGTCGGGAGGGCGGCGCGCGGCCAGGAAGGGCGTGACCACCTTCAGGTACGTCTGGCGGTAGGTCTGGAGCCGGGGCAGGAGCCAGGCACAGTGCTCGTCCACGGTGGCTTTGTCCAGGGAGGGGGGCAGGGGCTCGTCGCTCCCGCAAGCCGCCACCCGGTGGAGCAGGCGGACCTCGGCCGCGAAATCCTCGCCCCCGGGAGGGAGGGGGGGAAGCCGCGGTCGCTCCGGGGCCTGCGCCTGGGCCACGGGCAGGGCCGCCCGCGCGGGCGTCGTCTCGTGCGAGCAACCCGCGCCCAGCACGAGCAGGGTCAACGCCGGGGGGAGGTTCCATCCCCTTTTGGTCAGGCTCCTCATCGCTTCCCTACCTCATTGGCGGACTCAGCCGCAGGACACGCTCGGACGACCGCGGGGGAGTCGGTCAGTGGATGGCGCCCATCTTGGCGAGGGGCCAGAAACGAAAGACGGCGCGGCCGTAGATGTACTTCTCGGGGACTTCACCCCAACTCCGACTGTCGTTGCTGCTGTTCCGGTGGTCGCCCATCACATAGTAGTAGCCCTTCTTGACCTCCACGGGCGCGAAGCTCTCGTCGTCCCGGAAGCGGGGAGGGATGTAGTCCTCCCGGACCGCGTGTCCGCTGATGTAGACGTCGCCCCCTTTCACCTCCACCGTGTCCCCGGGCAGGCCCACCACCCTCTTGATGAAGGAGACGGTGGGGTCCCGGGGGTACCAGAACACCACTACGTCGCCCCGCTCGATGGGATGAAAACGGTAGCCGAACTTGTTGACGATGATCCGCTCCCCGTCCTCCAGGAGGGGGAGCATGCTCGTCCCCTGAACCCGGAAGGCCTGGGCCACGAAGGTAATCAGGAAGAAGCAGAAGAGCACGGCCACGGAGAGGTCGTGAAGGAGTTCCCAGACCGCGCGCCAGACGCGCGTCCGGCTCTCCCCCGCCGAGGCGGAGAGGGCAATGGGCTCCCCGGCCAGAGGCTCGATCCCCGTGGGCTCCAGGCTCAGACCCCCCGCCGCCGGCGCACCACCCGGGTACCCGCGATGCGGTCGTGCAGGCCATGTCCCCGAAAGGCGATCATCAGGAAGCCGAGCCCCAGAACGGTGCCGGAGAGCAGGTAGCCGAAGACTCGCAGCGCGGCCCGGGGCATCCCGATGGGGAAGGCCCCGCCCTCTCCCTCGACGCGGAGGTCCAAGAACTCCTTGCCGGGCGTGGCCCCTTTGATCCCCCAGAAGTAGATGTAGTAGGCGAGGCCGAAAAGGGCGGAGACCAGGGCGAGGCTCACGGAGACCAGGATGGGGAGGAACGACACGTCGGCCGACGCTCGCGTGTCGCGGGTCCACCAGTAGTAGCCGATGGGAGTAACCAGGACGGCCTGCAGCGCGGTCACCAGGATGGCATCGATGAGACCCGCCCCCAGGCGGGGCCCGAATCCGGCCGCTTCCTTGCCCGCCGCCATTCCGGCCCGGCGCTCGGCCGTGCGCAACGGCTTCCCCACGGGGCCGGGCCGCGGCGGGAAAGACCGGGCGGGGGCGGCCAAGGGGACGAGGGAAGCGGCGGGAGAGGGAGCCAGCGAGCTTACCCGGGGCGCCTCCGCCCGCGGCACTCGGGGCAGGGGGTCCCCCGCGGCGACCTGACCGGGGAGGGGGGCGGCGGGGGCGGGCTCGCGGGTCGCCTCCGGAGAGGAATCCCCCCGCGGCTCCTTGTCCGGGGCCACTCGGGAGCCGGGGTCGGTGGGAGGCTGCCCCGGCGCTCCTTCCGGGCTTGGCGCCACCTCGGCCCGCAGGGCTTCGGGGATCGGCTGGTGTCCGGTGGTCGAATCGAGGCGCTGCCCGTCCGTGGAGAGGGGGCTCCCGCAGGCGTTGCAGAAGCGGGCGGGAAGGGCGACGGCGGTGCCGCAGGATGCGCAGACCGCCTTGGGGGGGCCGCTGGGCTGGGCCAGCTGGACCCCGCACTCGCGGCAGAAGAGGTCCCCTTTGCGGTACGCGGTCTGGCAGGACGGACACTGCAGGTGCGGCACCGAGGGGTGTTGGACCACCTTGGCGCCGGGGTCCTCGATCTGCAGGTCATCGCGGAAGAGCAACCGCGCGGTGCCGATGGCCAACAGGTCGCCGTCGCGGAGGCTTCGCTCGCTGACCCGATCGCCGTTGACCACGGAGCCGTTGGAGGAGTTGCAATCCCGCAGGTAGAACTGGTTTGCCCGGTACTCGATGACGGCGTGGCGACGCGACACCATGGCGTCGGGGAGGACCAGGTCGTTAGAGGGATCGCGGCCGATGGAGAGGAGGGTGCGGGGAAGGGGGATCTCCTTCCGGGAGGACGAGGTTGGGTTCACGATCAGCTTCGGCATCGCTCCCTAGCCGGCTCTGAACGTCTGCTTGAGCGTGACCCTCGCCTTGACCTTGATCCCTTTCTTCATCGCGGGCGCGTATTTCCAGCTGCGGATGGCGGCCAGGACCGCTTCGTCCACCGCCCGGTTGCCCCCCGACTCTAGCACCCTGGGCTCCGTCACCTCTCCATTTTCCGTCACCACGAAGGAAACGGAAACCGACACGGAGTCGCCCGACTTCATCTTGGGCGCGCTCTCCGGGTAGGAGACGGACAGTCCGGAGAGCTTCTTGGCCAGGGTGTCCACGTCGCTGGCCGCGTTCGCGTAGATATGGGCGGTGTCCACGACGTCGGCCGCGGGCGGGGGCGGGGCCTTGACGAGGGCCTTGAGCTGGGCATCGAGCTTGCCCCTCTTCCCCGCCTGGACGGTGAGCGTCCCCGCCCACGGCTCATATCCATCCTTGGTCATCTCGACCCGGCGGCTCCCCACCCGGAGCTTGAGGTCGGTCTGGGGAGTGGGCCCAACCCGGGCCCCGTCGATCGAGACCAAGGCCCCGTAGGGAGTCGACAGGATGTCCGCCACACTGGTGGCAGGGGCGGAGCGGGTCAAGGGGATGACCGCCTCCGCCGCGGGCAGCTCCGGGCTCAGGACCACGGTCTGGGTCTTGGGCTCGTAGCCCTTCAACTCGACCTTGACCTCGTAGCTTCCCAGGGGAAGATCCCGGAGATCGAGGGGGGTCTCGCCGCGCGCCTGGCCATTCACGGTGACCGCCGCCGCTCCGGGCTGGCTCACCACGCGGATCATGCCCTTCTTCTCCTCGATGGCGGGGGGCATGGGCTCCGGGGTCGGAAGGGTCTTGCGGGTCACGGCCACGCTGGGGGTGGGGACGGGCGGCGCGGGCTCGGTCCGGCCCGCGCTCCTGAAGAGCACGATGCCGACGAGGCCGAGGGCCAGCAGGAAGAGCAGGGCCGCTCCCCCCAGGATCAAGCCGACGGGAATGCGGGAACGCACCGCGGGGGGGCCAGCCACGGGGGGCGCCTCGGGCAGGGGGGGCGCCGTCGGCCGGGGCAAGGGTGGAGCGGCCGTCCTCCCCAAAGACCGGGTCTCTTCGAGGACGGGGTGCTTCTGGGTGGGGCCGCCCTTGTCCGCGGGCCCGCGCGACTTTGCCGTGGGCCCGGGGGCGGCCATTACTACCGTGGCCCCCTCTTCGGCGGGCACGGAAGCATCCATGAGGATCGTCGACTCCGACGCCTCGGATCCCAGGGGGGGCGGGGGGGACGGCCGGGCCGCGGGCTTCTTGGGCAGGGCGCCTGCCTTCATGAGGACGGTGGCCGGCGCGTCGTCGGCGGGGGGAGCTTTTATGAGGACGGTGGCCGGCGAGTCGTCGGTCTCCGCCGGGGGAGGAGCGGGGGCCGAGGGTCTCTTCTTGGCCGGGGGCGGCGCGGTGGGCGCCTTCATGAGGACGGTGGCCGGGGCGTCGGATCCCGAGGGCTGGGCCTTTATGAGCACGGTCGCGGGAGAATCGTCCTCGGCCATCGGTAGGGGTGCGAGGGGTCGTTCGACCGGCTTCGCCTTGGGCGGCGCGGGGGCGCGGGTGGCCGCCGGCTCCTCCCGGGGGTGGGCCGGAGGCGGCGCCGGGGGCTGGATCTCGGGGAGAGGGATGTGGGCGAGCGTCGTGGTGGTCTCGACGGTGGCGCTCGCGGTCACGATCGTCTGGTCCGCCCCCAGCCCGCCGAACCAGGAGCCGAGGCAATACTCCAAGTCCTGGACGAACGCGCCCGCGGTCTGGTAGCGGTCGTCGGGCTTCTTGGCCAGGGCCTTGCCGAACACCTCGTGCCATTTCTGGGGCACGAGGCCGTGCATCTCGAGGTTCGCGGGCTCGATGGGGTCGACATGCACCAGCTTGTAGAGGATCGAGGTCACGTTGTTCCCCGGGAACGGCTGCTCTCCGGAGAGCATCTCGAAGCAGCACACGCCCAGAGAGAAGATGTCGCTCCGCCCGTCGAGCTTGTCGCCCATGGCCTGCTCGGGCGACATGTAGGAGGGCGTGCCGAGGAGGGTGCCCGACTGCGTCATCTCCGCATCCACCAGCTTCGCGATCCCAAAGTCGGTCACTTTCACCCGATCCTCGTCGAACAGGATCAGGTTCGAGGGCTTGATGTCGCGGTGGATCACGCCTTTGCTGTGGGCGTAGTCGACGGCGGAGGCGATCTGGCTGGCCAGGCCGATCACCTTCTCCGGCTTGAAGCGCACGCCCTTCTCGATGAGGGAGGCGAGGGTTTGGCCCTCCACGAACTCCATGGCCAGATAGGGCACCCCCCCCTCCTCGCCAATGTCGAAGAGGGTCACGATGTTCGGATGGGAGAGCGTCCCCGAGATTCGGGCCTCGTGGTAGAACCGCTCGATGAAGGACTTGTACTGCGGGCTCTGGCGCGGGATGTCCAGCCGGATGGTCTTGATGGCGAGGGTGCGCTTGATCAGGGGGTCGAAGGCCTTGTAGACGGCCCCCATGGCCCCGAAGCCGATGCTCTCCTGGACCTTGTAGCGGCCGATGCTCTGGGGCATCTGCTCGGTTGATCGGCTGTTGTCGTCCATATCCCCCGAGCCCTGCCTACCCCTCTAATACGTTCTGCGAACGCGGAAAGAGCGTGGCAAAAGCGAGGCGAAGCACCGCACCCCTGGGCGTTCGGACTTTAGCACCAAGGTGAAAAGGTGTCAACGCGAGAGGCGCTCAAGTCACGGAGAGGGAAGGGGTTGCGGTGTCGGGTTCGGGAACAACCGAGCGTCCGCGGCCGTATGGACTGCCGGAGGCTCACCTATAATGGAGGCGCAATGACGGAACGCCCCCCGGCCATTCTCGATTACGGGGTGTTCCAGCAGCCCATCAGTCCCCTCTTCCTCGACTACCTGGCCGGCCGCAACGGTGTCGAGCGCTTCCTGGGCAGCGCGCGCTGGGACCTCGATGCTCTCTCGGAAGCAAGCGACCGCGCGCTCACCCACGAGCGGCCCCGGGAAGCGGTGGCGGCCGCGCTCGTGCGCCAGCAGGAGTCGCGAGGAGCAGCTCACGCGGCGGCGCGGGCGGCCGAGCTCAAGGAGCCGGGCACGGTCGCGATCGTGACCGGGCAGCAGGCGGGTCTCTTCGGCGGCCCCCTCTATGTGCTCTACAAGGCCTTGGGCGCCCGCAAGGCGGCGCGGCTGCTCCAAGCGCGCCGCGGTCGTTCCGTGGTGCCCGTGTTCTGGGTGGCCTCCGATGACCACGATTTTGCGGAGGTGCGCTCCGCGACTGTTCTCGACGAGAACGGCCAGATCCGCACCCTGCGCTATAGTCCCCCCCGCGAGCCCGTGGCCCAGCCCGCCTCCCAAATCGTCCTGGACGCCACCGTGGCCGCCCTCGTGCAGGAGCTGCGGCAGTGCCTGCCCGAGGGCCTTCACCGCGACGAGGTGCTCGCGCGGCTGGGCGAGTGTTATCGGCCCGGGGAGACGCTGGCCGGGGCTTTCGCCCGCTTTCTCTCCGCTCTCCTCCCCGACCTGGTGGTGCTCGATCCCTCCGACCCCGCCCTGAAAGCCCTGATGGCCCCCCTTCTGGCCCGCGAGATCCAGGAGGGCTCCCCCACCTCCCGCCTGGCCCTCGAAACCGGCGCCGCCCTTCTGGCCGCGGGCTACCATCAGCAGGTGCCGGTGCGCCCCGGCTTCCTCAACCTGTTCGTCCTGATGGAGGGCGAGCGGCGCGCACTGGGCATCCAGAACGGCACCGTAGAGGTGCGTGGGCTGGGTCGCCGCATGCCCGTGGAGGAGGCTCTGAGGCTCCTGAATGCCGCGCCCAAGGACTGGAGCCCAGGGGTGCTCCTCCGCCCCTTGGCCCAGGACCACCTGCTGCCTACGGCCGCCTATGTGGGGGGGCCGGCGGAGATTGCCTATCATGCGCAGATCGGCCCCGCCTACGCCCACTTCGGCATCCCCCGACCCTTGCTGCTCCCCCGCCCCAGCCTCACCCTCTTGGAGCCCGCGCAAGCCCGGGCTCTCGAAGCCGAAGGGCTACGCCTCACCGACCTCGAAGGAGACCCCGAAGGCCTGCTCACGCGCTGGGCGCGGGAGGCCCACCCGCAGGTGGAGGCCGCCTTCGCCCGCGCCCGCGAAGCCCTCCTTCAAGAGATGGCGAGTGTCGAGGAGGCCCTGGCCGCCGTCGATCCCACGCTGCGCGCGGCCGCCAACGCCGCCCGGGGGCGTGCCATCCATCAGATCGAGACCCTGCACCAGAAGTCCACCCGGGCCCTGAAAAAGCGGGACCAGAGCCGGGCCGAACGCCTGCGCCGCACGCGGGACGCCCTCTTCCCGGGGGGCTCGCTCCAGGAGCGGGGCCTGGCCCTGGTCAGCGCCCTGGCCCGCCACGGCCAACCCCTCGTGGAGGAGACCGAGCGCGGCCTCGACCCCTGGGCACGGGGACATCAGGTGATACAACTGTGATGAGAAGGGGTGCCGCGCCATGAGGCTGGGAATCACGTGCTACCCGACGGTGGGGGGATCGGGAGCGGTGGCGGCGGAGCTCGGGAAGCAGCTGGCCCGCCGCGGCCACGAGATCCACTTCGTGTCCTACCGCCGCCCCTTTCGCCTGGGCGACTTCCAGCAGAACATCACCTACCACGGAGTGGACATCTCCTCCTACCCGCTCTTTGAGTATCCCCCCCACGACCTGGCTCTGGCCGTGAAGATGGCGGAGGCCGCCCGCGAGCACCACCTGGATCTCTTCCACGTCCACTACGCGATCCCCCATGCCATCGCCGGCTTCCTGGCCCAGCAGATGCTGGGGGCGTCGGCGCCCCGAATGGTGACCACCCTCCACGGCACCGACATCACCCTCGTGGGCCAGGACCGTTCGTTCTTCGAGATCACGCGCTTTGGCATCGAGCGCTCGGACGGCGTGACCGCGGTCTCGGAGTTCCTGAAGCGGATGACGACGGAGCTGTTCCAGGTGAAAAACCCCATAGAGGTCATCCCCAACTTCGTGGACCTCTCCCTGTACTCCCCCGAACGCAACCATCGGGACCGCTCGGCTTTCGCCGCCCCCGGCCAGAAGGTCCTGCTTCACATCTCCAACTTTCGCCCCGTCAAACGGGTGGTGGACGTGGTGCGCATCCTGGAGCGGGTGAGCCGGGAAGTGGACGCGGTGCTCCTCATGGTGGGGGAGGGCCCGGAGCGCTCTTCCGCCCAGGCTCTCGTCCGGCGCCTGGGCCTGGAGGAGCGCGTGCGCTTCCTGGGCACCCAGGAGAGCATCGAGGAGATCGCGGGCCTGGCCGACGTGTTCCTGCTTCCTTCGGAGCTGGAATCGTTCGGCCTCTCCGCCCTGGAGGCCATGGCCTGCGGCGTCCCCGTGGTGGGCTCCGACGCGGGCGGGCTGCCCGAGGTCGTGAAGCATACCGAGAGCGGCTTCCTCCTGCCCGTGGGGGACGTGGAGGGCATGGCCGCCCGCACCCTGGAGATCCTGAAGGACGAGGAGCGCCGGCGGGAGATGGGGCAAGCGGGCCGGCGCCGCGTGGAGTTCCTCTTCAACGCCGACCGGGTGGTCAGCCAGTACGAGCGCTACTATGAGCGGGTGCTGAGCCCGTGAGCGACTTCGATCTCGCCGCGGTGTGCGCCCACCCCGACGATGCCGAGCTGATCATGGGGGGGACGATCGCCCGCGAGGCCGCGCGTGGCCGGCGGGTGGCCCTCGTGGACCTTACCCGCGGGGAGAGCGGCAGCCGGGGCACGCCGGAGACGCGGGCCGCGGAGGCCACGGAGGCGGCCCGGATCCTGGGCGTGGCCCACCGGGAATCCCTGGGCCTGCCCGACGCGCGCCTGGCCGCCGTGCCCGAGCAGAAGGACGCGCTGGTGGCGGCGCTGCGCCGCCTGCGCCCGCGGGTAGTGCTCCTGCAGCACTGGGAGCAGCGCCACCCGGACCACGCCGCGGCCAGCCGCATCGTCTACGACGCGTGCTTCCTGGCCGGCCTCCGGAACTACCGCTCGGACCTGGGGCCGGCCCACCGTCCCCGGAAGCTGATCTATGCCGTGACCCTGACCGAGGCGGTGGAAGTCCCGCCCAGCATTGTGGTGGACATCACGACCACCTGGGAAACCAAGCTCCGGGCCATCGCCGCCTTTGCCAGCCAGTTCTCGCCCGGCCCCGGGGAGGCCGTGGCCCTTCCCTTCGACCGCTTCCGGGCGCACGTCGAGCTCGCGGCCCGACGCCACGGCCAGCGCATCGACGTCGAGTTCGGGGAGGGCTTCTTGACGCGCGAGCCCCTGGCCGTGGACGACCTTCTGTCCCTGGGGGGGCGCTCGATCTGAGCCGGGGTCAGGCTCGGCAGGCGCGGATCCAGTCGTGAAGCACCCGGATCGCCCCTTCGAGGTCCGGCCCCCGGAAGAGCAGGTGGTCTTTGGCGTAGGCGCACTGGGGCACGATCGGGACCCCCGCCTCCGCCAAGCGCGCCGCCACGGGGGCGAGATAGCCGCAGACGTCGAGGTCGATCTCCGCGTCGAGCGTGACCACGCGGTAGGGGCCGGCGCTGGCCCGGGCGCGCCCTTGGAGGGGGCTCCGGCCCCACACCTCCTCGGGCAGGGTCAGGGAGACCTCGTCGGAGGTGAGGACGAGGGCGGCGAAGGACCCGCCGCTCTCCGCCAGCAGGCCCGCGGCTTCGGCCAGCGCCGATTTGGGCAGGCTCACCAGGCGGTAGGTCTCGGGCCAGATCTGCAGCCTCGTCCGGGCCCAGACCAGGCGCGCCCGGCCGCTCCCCTCCGCCACGGGGTCATTATCGCGCGACCGGGGCGGGAAGGCGGTGCCTTCGGGCGCGGTCTAGAATCTCGTCGGTTTGAGCGCAAGATCCGGATGGCCCCCGTCCGAAACGGGGCCTAGCTTCGAGGCGTGGTGGCGCTGAATCCAGTTCGGCCGAGCGGGGAGAAAAGCCCGCCTCTCGACGACGAGGGCCGGTGGCAAGCGGTGCTCGCTCGCGATGCCCGTCGGGACGGCACGTTCGTCTTCGGGGTGCGCTCCACCGGCATCTACTGCCGTCCGTCCTGCCCCGCGCGCCGGCCCCGCCGAGAGCGAGTGGTCTTCTTCGCCCTGCCCGAGGCCGCGGAGGGCGCCGGTTTCCGGGCCTGCCGCCGCTGCCAACCGCGGGACGCCCGCAACGGTGACCCGCGGGCGGCCTGGGTCCGCCGCCTGTGCCGGCACATCGACCGCCACCTGGACGAGCCCCTGACCCTGGCCGGCCTGAGCGGGCCGGCGGGGGTGGGCCCCCACCACCTGCAGCGAACATTCAAGCGCCTCATGGGCATCTCGCCCCGCCAGTACGCCGAGGCCCGGCGCCTGGTGGTGTTGAAGGCGCAGCTCAAAGGAGGACGCGCCGTGACCGAGGCCACCTACGAAGCCGGATACGGTTCCAGCAGCCGCGTTTACGAGCGCGCCCGGGAGACACTGGGCATGACCCCCGCCACCTATCGCCGCGGGGGCCGCGGGATGCGCCTCCGGTACGCGATCGTCGACTGCCCGCTCGGCCGCCTCCTGGTCGCGGGAACCGAGCGCGGCGTCTCCGCCGTCTCCCTGGCCGACGACGACGCGCGGCTCGAGAGGGCGCTGCGCGAGGAGTACCCGGCGGCGGAAATCCGCCGCGATGACGTCGGCCTCGGGCCCTGGGTCCAGGCCCTCCTGCGCCACCTCGCGGGTGGGGAGCCCCATCTGGACCTGCCTCTGGACGTGCAGGCCACCGCCTTCCAGTGGCGGGTTTGGAGCGAGCTGCGCCGGATCCCCTTCGGCGAGACCCGCTCCTACGGTGAGGTCGCCCGCGCTTTGGGCCAGCCCTCCGCGGCTCGGGCCGTGGCCCGCGCCTGCGCGACCAATCGGGTCTCGATCCTGATCCCCTGCCACCGTGTCATCGCCGAGGACGGACGCCTCGCCGGGTACCGCTGGGGCGTCGAGCGCAAGCGAGCCCTGCTCGCCCACGAGGAGAAGGCGGCGTCACGGCCACGCCGGGGGTAGGCCCGGCCGCGAGGGGGGGCGGACCACACGACACGGCCGAGCCCGCCCGGGCGGCCCGCCCCGGCAGGATCCTCGGTTAGAGGGAGGGCACCCGATCCCGATTCGCGGGGCGTAGCCCGTGTCCGGGACACGGGCCCTCGCTTGGGGAGGCGATCAGGCCTCTCGGCCTTCGCGGCTCACGACGAGTTCGGTCATGCCCGGGCGCGCGACGGCCTCCTCCGCGCTTGAGGTCTCGAGCGTGTGGGGGCGCCGTCTCAGGAGCCCGAGCCGCTTCATCTTCTCGTGCAGGGTCGTGGGCAGGATGCCGAGGCGGGCCGCAGTCCGCCGCTGATGCCCTCCGGAAGCGGCCAGGGCGTCCACGATCAAGCGCCGCTCGTAGGCTTCGAGGAGATACTTCAGATGCGTCGGGTTTCCCCCGTTTTCCGGCTGACTGGTCATCGCCATGTCTTGCATCCTCGCCTCAGCCTGAACCCCCAACTCGTTCCCGCCCAGTGTATCCAGGCCGTCGCGCCGGGAAAGGGCTTTGGGACAAGGCCGCCGCCAAGCGTGGTGAGTCCATGGTTTCTTGGGATGAGTCGAACCCCGGCATGATCCCCGCTCCCCCTGGAGCCGGCCCCCCTCCACACCCCTAAGGCCCCGGCGCTCGGGAGAGAGGGAGCGAGCGCGAGCGCCTTGGTCCCGCTCGTCCCGCCCTCGGACGGGTCCGTGTCAGCCCCTGGCCGGTTGGTCCCTTTTCCGTTACCCTCCCTCAGGGATCTTTCAGAATGGCTTGACTCCGCTCCCATCCATGAACCTGCCCCCACCCGCCGAAGGCGCCGCTCCCGCCTCCCGCTCCTGGCCCCTCGTCTGGGCCTGGAGTCTCGCGGTCTGGTTCGTGGTCTGGGTGCTCATGTCGAGCCAGGCCTACGCCTACTACCGAGGCCGGGACCTGCCCGTGCCCTGGGTACGGTTTGTGGGATCGCTGAGCGATGCCCTGATGTGGGGCCTCGCCTCCCCGGTCGTCTTGTGGTTTTGCTGGCGGTGGCCCCTCTCCGGCGGGCGCTGGCGAACCACCCTGCCCCTCCATCTTCTCGGTGGCCTTCTCTTCCCCGCCGCGTTAATAGCTCCCGCGAGCCTCGCGCACTACGGGCTGGGCCGCGCTCTGGCCGACCCCGGCCTCTACCAGCCCCTTTCCCCCGGCCTCCTCTTCCACAATCTGGTGGGCAATATCTTTACCTATATCGATGTCGTGGCCGTGGGCCTTGCCCTCCACTACGCCCGCGACTCGAGGGCCAAGGACCTCCGGGCCTCCAGGCTCGAGGCGCGCCTGGCCGAGGCCCAGCTCCAGGTCCTGCGCATGCAGCTCCACCCCCACTTCCTCTTCAACACCCTGCACACCATATCCGCCCTCATGCATAAGGACCTGAAAGCGGCCGACCGCATGCTGGCCCTGCTGGGGGATCTGCTGCGCGACTCCTTCGCCAAGATCGGAGCCCAGGAGGTGACCTTGAAGCAGGAGCTCGACTTCCTGGAGCGCTATCTCGAGATTGAGAAGACCCGCTTCCAGGACCGGCTGCGGGTGGAAACCAAGATCGACCCCGAGACCCTGGACGCCGAGGTTCCCAACCTTCTCCTGCAGCCCCTGGTCGAAAACGCGCTCCGGCACGGCATCGCCCGCCGACGGGAGGCGGGCCTGATCGAGCTCGTGGCCAGACGGGAGAACGGCCGCCTCGAGCTCAGGGTGCGCGACGACGGCCCCGGCTTGCCCTCGGAGGCCGAGATGTCCCGGCGCGGGGGGGTCGGCCTCGCAAACACCCAGGCCCGGCTGCAGCAGCTGTATGGCTCGGCCCACCGCTTCGAGCTCTTGAACCGGCCCGAGGGCGGCCTGGAAGTGGTCCTGTCCCTTCCCTTCCGCGTTCAAGGCCAGGCCCTGGAGGAAGGGAATAACCCTCACGTCTTCCGCGGGGGCGTCGCTCCCCTCTCCGAAAAAGGGCCTCCCCCGAGTTCTCCCCGCGACTAGACCCCCCGCTTCGGGCCATCGACCCGGGCCGCCCCCGGCGCACCCTGCAGCTTCTTGAACGCAAGCGGAACCTGGGGCATGGCGGAAACGTACCTCTTTTGAACCCGTCCATCCGCAGGTCGTGGGGGCACCCGTCCCGAGGGGGAGCTTGAAGATCCGGACGCTGATCGTGGACGACGAGCCCCTCGCTCGCGAGCGCATGCGCTCGCTCCTCTTGAAAGAGCCCGACGTGAAGATCGTCGCGGAGTGCCGCGACGGGCAGGAGGCCATCAGCGCCATCCGCCGCGAGAGCCCCGATCTCGTCTTCCTCGACGTCCAGATCCCGGAGCCGGACGGGTTCGCGGTCCTGGAGGAGGTGGGGGCGGACAAGGCGCCGGTGGTCGTGTTCGTGACCGCCTACGATCAGTACGCTCTCCAGGCCTTCGAGGTCCATGCCGTGGATTACCTGTTGAAGCCCTTCGACGAGGAGCGATTCCAGAAGGCGCTGGTCCGGGCCCGCTCCGCCGTGCTGACCCGGGACGGGGAGGGGGTGGACGAGAGGCTAATCTCGCTCCTGAGGGACCTGAAGGCCCCCCCCGGCTACCTCGAGCGGCTGGTGGTGAAAGCGGCCGGGCGTCTCTTCTTCCTGCGCGCGGAGGAGATCGACTGGATCGAGTCGGCCGGCAACTACGTTTCCCTGCACGCGGGCGGGGAGTCGCACTTGCTGCGGGAGACCATGACCGCTCTCGAGGGTCGGTTGAACCCGGGCCGCTTCGTGCGCATCCACCGCACCGCCATCGTCAACCTCGACCGCATCAAGGAGCTGCAGCCCCTCTTCCACGGCGAGTATCAGGTGGTGCTGCGCGACGGCACCGAGCTCACGCTCTCCCGCGGCTACCGCGAACGCTTGCAGGAGATCATTGGCCGCGAATTCTGACCCTCCCCTCCGCGTCGCCTCTTGACAATGCGCGGGCCCGGAACCGAGAATTCGAACGGTGATCACAGGGTTTAACACCGACGTGAAGTATCGGGGCCTTGTCTACCATGTCCAGACCGAGGACAAAGGCGAGGCCAACCCCCTGATCGAGACCCTGATCTACAAAGGCGGAGAGATCCTCGCTTCCCGCCGCCTGCCCTATGCGGAGCTGATCCGCAGCCGCGACGACGAGGCCGCCATCACGAAGCTGATGGAAGATCAGCACAAGGGCATGATCATGGAGGTCAAGCGCGGGAAGTTCGACCCCGGAGTGGACCGGACAGAAATCGAGGACCTCTCCCTGGACGAGATCGTGCTCGCCTACCTGGCGGGGCGGGCCGCCGCCAAGTAAGCCCGCTCGCTCCCCCGCCCCGAACAAGCGTCTTTGCGGAAGCCCTGGCTTTCGTGACCGCGGGTGGGTAGGGGGCGTGGACCCTGCGTGTTACCATCCCCGCATGAGCGCGGGCGCGCCGGCCCGAAGAGGCCGTGGGCTTCGGGGTCCACGAAGTCGCGGGCCGAGACCCCCATCGCCCTTCCCCTCCCCGTCGACCCTGCGCTCGTGACCAGGAGCCTCAAGACACGGGCGTGGCGCCGCTACCCCGGCCACGAGCGCGGCGCCGCGGAGAGGCGCCCCCGCTCTCGCGGCAGCGCGCCCCCCCAAGGCGGAGGGGCTTAGCTGCCCTTGCCAAGCGCGAGCGACGACCCGAGCCTGGACGCCTTGCGTCAGAGGCTCGACGCGGAAGAGGCGGCCTACGCCGAGCTGCTGGCCGCGGTCGATCGTCTGGCTTCCTTCCCCCTTCCTGCGGAGGCGCTGCCCGATCTGCCCGCCCGGGTTGGTCTCCTCAACATGCTCTGGGAGGCCCCGCCCCCGCCCCCGGGGTCGGGGTTGGGAGGGAAGGCCAGGAGGTGGGTCTGGGAGGCGCTGGCCCCCGCCCGCGCCCGTCAGACCGAGTTCAACGCCGCCCTCGTCCAAGTCCTGAACGGCTACCTGGAGGAGACGGGCCGGCTGCACGCGCGCTTGCGCGAGCTCGCCTCCGCCCTCGTCCACTATCTGCAGCGCGTCCTCCCTCTGGTCGACCTCCGCGACCGCATGGCCTCCGCCCTCGCGACCACGCGCGCGGAGCTGATTCTCGAGGCCTTCGACCGGCGACAGGAGTCCCAGGCCCGGCGGCTTCAGGGCCTGCTCGCCCTGCGCGACCGCCTGGAGACCGTGTCCGCGGAGGTGGACGCCATTCGGGGAGCGCTGGGAGCGGGGGCGCCGCCCCCGGCCCTGGCCATGTCGGCGCTGCGCGCGGCGGAGGACTCGGCCTACACCGCGTTCGAAAACCGCTTCCGCGGCAGCCGGGAAGAGATCCGGGAGCGGCTCGCCGGCTACGCCGCCCTCTTCCAGGGTCTCGCCCCCGTCGTGGACCTGGGCTGCGGCCGCGGGGAGTTCCTGGACGTGCTCCGGGAGCGGGGCATCGCCGCCCGCGGCGTGGAGGGGAACGCGAGCGCGGTCCAGCACTGCCGGGACCGGGGCTTCGAGGTGGTCTTCGGCGACCTTCTGGCCTTCCTCCACGCCGAGCCCGCGGGTGCCCTGGGGGGCGTGTTTGCGGCCCAGGTGGCCGAGCACCTCCCCCCCGCCGTCCTGGGGCAGATGCTCAAGGAGGCCCACCGCGCCCTCCGGCCGGGCGGGCTCCTCCTCCTGGAGACCGTGAATCCGCGCTCGGTGGTGGGCTTCCTCGAGGTCTACAACCGCGACCTCACGCACGAGCGGCCGCTGCATCCCGACACGCTGAGCTTCTTGGCCGCGGCCTCGGGCTTCACCGACGTGCGCGTGGAGCTGCGCTCTCCCGTGGACCCCTCCTCCCGCCTCCAAGCCATCCCCCCCGAGGGCTTGCCCGAGCGGGCGGCCACGCTCCTGAACGAAAACCTGGAGCGGCTGAACGGCCTGCTCTACGGGCCCCTGGAGTACGCGCTCATGGCGCGTCGGTAGAGGAAGGTCGGGGCCGACTCTCATGCGCCTCGCCTTCCTGACCCCCCTCCCCCCCGCCTCCACCGGCGTCGCCGACTACAGCGCCGAGGTCCTGGCCCGGCTCGCGGAGCGTCACGAGATCGACGTGTTCCACGGGCAGGACCGCTTGGACCCCTCCCGCATCCCGGGGCCGTGCCGCGTCCACCACGCGAGCGGCTTCCTGAATCGTCACGCGCAACGGCCCTTCGACCTCGCGATCTACCAGATGGGGAACGGTCTCGATCACGCTTTTCTCTACGAACCGCTGGCGAGGGTCCCGGGCCTGCTCGTCCTGCACGACCTGGTGCTGCACCACTCGCGGGCCCGGATGTTCCTGGACGCGCCGGAGGTGGTGGCCTATCGCCGCGAGCCCTCGAGCCCGGGGCGGCGCGACGCCGCCCGACCCCACCTCCAGGCCTACCGCGACGAGGTCGCCTACTCGTATCCCGGGCAGGCGGGCCGCCTGGACGAGGCCCACCTCTCCACCCTGGGCCGCCTCCTCCCCTACGCCTTTCCCCTCTTCCGCATCCCGGTGGAGGCCTCCCGCCTCACCGCCGCCCACAACGACTTCGTGCTGGAGTCGGTTCGGTCGGAGGTACCGGAGGCGGAGGTGGCCCGGATCCCCATGGCCGCGGAGAGGGCGGCGGTGGCACCCAGCGCGGTCCTTGAGCTGCGCGCGCGCCTGGGCATCCCCGCCGGAGCCTTCGTAGTGGGAACCTTCGGCCTCCTCACCCGGGAGAAGCAGATCGAGACCCTGGCGAGGGCGGTGGCGCGGGCGGCGGTCGCGCTCCCCCATCTGTGGCTGCTGCTGGTGGGACCCGTGCCCGACCCCGGCCGTCTCACCCGCCTCCTGCTCGAGCGGGGGGTGCGGGAGCGGACGATCGTGACCGGCCCCGTCCCCTTCTGGACCCTACCCGCCCACATGGAGGCGGCCGATCTCGTCGTTCACCTGCGCTACCCCACCGCGCGGGAGACTTCGGCCGCCCTGCTGCGGGTCCTGGCCCAGGGCCGCCCCACCGTGATCTCCGACCTCGAGCATCTCGACGACGTTCCCGCGGGGGCCGCGGTTCGCGCCGACGTCACCGACGAAGAGGGCGAGGTGACGCGGGCCATCCTCCGGCTGGCCGGGAGCCCGGCGGCGCGGGGCGAGCTCTCGCGGCGCGCCCGCGCCTTCATGCGCCGCGAGCATTCCTTCGCCCGCTCTCTGGAGGGGTACGAGGCGGCGATCGAGCGCGCCCGGGCCCGCCCGGACCCCCCGCCTCGGCCGTGGCCCGCCCACTGGCCGCGTCCCCGGCGCCCCGGGGAACCCGCCTAGACGCTCAGGTAGAGGAGACGGCGTCCCGGGCCTCGGCCAGAACCTGGACGAGCCGCGCCCGAACCCTGGGCGCGATCCGGGTGAACTCCAGGCCCACGCCGAAGCGCCGGCGATCGCCGGTGGTGCCCAGGGCGCAGGCGGCCACGCGCGCCTCCACGTCCGCCTGCTCCCCGGCCACGATCAGGCGCAGCTTCAGGACGGAGTCCATCTCCAGGGCGAGGGGCGACTCGATCATCATTCCGTAGGAGCTCACGCGCACGAGCTCGGCCCCCACCACGGAGACGAGGGGGACCCCATCCCGGGCGGGGATGCGGAGGGCACGCCGCCTCTCCAGGCCCTCGGGTCCGAACGCTCCACGCTGCCTCAAGAGACCTCGCGCAGCACGCGGAACCCGTAGTCCGCGTATCGCATGCTGGGAAGGAGGCTGCTGCGCGCGGCGGGGGAGGACCAGCGGACGCGGTGGCGCCACGATCCCCCCCGGCTCGACCGCCGCTCGCCCTCCGCCGGCCCCCGGAGGTTTCGCGTCGGCCCCGCCCGGTAGAAGTCGGCCCGGTACCAGTCCAGGCACCACTCGTGGACGATCGTGCCCATGTCGAAGAGGCCATAGCCGTTCGGCGTCCCCTGTCCCACCCGCCAGGGGCCGGAGAGGGCGCCCTCCGGCACCTCTCCCGGCGGCAGCGCCGCGCCCCAGGCCGTGGCCGCCGAGGCCAGGCCGCCGCGCGCGGCCCGCTCCCACTCCGCCTCGGTGGGGAGACGCCAGCGCCCTCCCACCGTCCGCGAGAGCCAGGAGCAGTAACCCGTGGCATCGAACCACGAGACGCCGACCACCGGCTGCTCGGGGGCCCAGAATGCGGGATCGGACCACCAAGGCGGGGCCTCCACCCGCCCCCCGGCCAGGAACCGGGCGTAGGCGAGCGTCGTGACCGGGGTCCGCCCGATGTGGAAAGCGGGAACCTCGACTTCGTGGACGGGGCGCTCATCGTCGCGGCCGTCGTCCGAGCCCATGCGGAAGCGTCCGGCGGGGACGAGGGCGGTCGAGGGAGCGAGCGGAGACCGACCGGGCCGGGGCAGAGAGGCAATCGCCATGGCGACCCCTTATTCTAGAAGTGTCTCGGTTGTGGGTGTCCTCGATCCGTCATCATAACTAATAGTGGACGCTAGTTATGGCATATACTATAACATAACACTCTAGGTGTTTCCAGTTCTACCAAGCGAGGACCCCAGATGAGACTGCTTCTGGTCTGCGCCCTGGCCACCTTGACCGCACTCGGTCTGGCCGCGTTCCGGCCGGCCGTGGTGACCCCCCTGGAGAGAGCGGCCGCCCAGTCGATCCGCGCCGAGCAGCTGCGCGCGGACGTCCGCTTCCTGGTGAGCGATCTCCTCGACGGTCGTGGTCCGGGGAGCCGCGGAGACCGGTTGGCCCAAGCCTTCATCGCCGCGCGGATGGAGGGCATCGGCCTCGAGCCCGGCGCTCCGGATGGCTCCTGGTTCCAGCCCTTCGACATCGTGGGTGTGAGCAGCCGGCCCGCGGGGCGGATCCTCCTTGCGCGGGGGGCGGTGAAGGAGGAGCTGTGGCCGCTCGAGGACGTGGTGGCCGCCGCGGGGGTTCCGTCTCCGGAAGCGCGGATCGAAGGGGCGGAGATCGTGTTCGGGGGCTACGGCATCGTGGCCCCGGAGTTCGGCGGGGACGACGACAAGGGAGCCGATCTCAGGGGCAAAGTCCTCTTGATGATGAACCGCGAGCCCGAGAGCGGCCCCTCGAGCTTCGCGGGCGGGGGGCGGCACCAATGCGGGCGCGGGGACGAGAAGTACGACCTGGCCGCGAAAATGGGGGCCGCGGGGGCGATCCTCATCCACACCGCGCGCTCTGCCGGCTGCCCCTGGTCGCTCGTCGAGTCCTCTTGGGGCGGAGAGCAGTTCAGCTTGCCGAGCGAGGGCGGCCCCCAGCTCCGCGTGAAGGCCTGGATCACCGAGGAGGCCGCGAGACGAATCGCTCGCCTCTCCGGCCAGGACCTGGACACGCTCCGGCGGGGCGCCGAGAGGAGGGACTTCCGCCCCCTGCCCCTGGGCGTAGCCTTGACCCTCGCCTTGCGGAGCGAGGTGAGGCGCGGGCAGACGGCCAACGTGATCGGCCGGCTGCCCGGCAGCGACCTGGGCCTGTCCCGGGAGGGGGTCGTCTACACCGCCCACCACGACCACCTCGGGGCTAAGCCCGGCCCAGACGCGAGCGCGAGCGCCGCCTGCGACCACGCCTCCGGGGTGGCCGTCCTCCTGGCCATCGCCGAAGCCATGAAGGCGTTGCCGCAGACCCCGCCCCGCACCACGTTCTTCGCGGCGGTGGGAGGAGAGGAGTGGGGCCGGCTCGGCTCGCGGTACCTCGCCGGGCGGCCTCCCCTGCCCGCGGGGCGATTGGCCGCGGACATCAACGTGGAGGGCATCGCGATCGGGGGGAGAACGCGGGACGTCACGCAGATCGATCGGGGCCAGTCCTCCCTCGACGATTGGGTCGAGGCCCTGGCCGCCGTCCAGGATCGCCACGTGGTCTCTCCTCCGTCCCCGGACGCATGCTCGCTTCCCGACCCCTTCAGCTTCGCCCGCATCAGAGTTCCGGTGGCGTCCCTCGGCTCGGGCACGGAGGCC
The DNA here is from genome assembly GCA_035570235.1 of Vicinamibacteria bacterium. Lineage (NCBI taxonomy): Bacteria > Pseudomonadati > Acidobacteriota > Vicinamibacteria > Vicinamibacteria bacterium. The sequence continues at coordinate 193,250 of DATMML010000037.1, forward strand.
ATCGGCCAGCCGGCGGGCGGGGGTCAGAAACCAGACGAGACCGGGAAGGCCGAGGCGTCTCGTCGGCTCGCAGAGGATGGGGACTTCGCGGGAGCGGTGGAGGACGCCCAGCTCCTCTTCTACCTGGGGGTCAAGGTCGGGAGCGCCACCCCCCGACCGACCTGGCGGGGGAGCGACGAGTTCAAGGCCACGCGGGAGGCACGGGCCGAGCCGGGGATACGCTGACTCCCCCGCTTCCGCCCCGCGATGGCCACACCGCCCCGCCCGCGGCGGGGATCAGGGATGGGGGGCCACGCCGGCCCGTCGGTGCGCGCGGTGGGCACGGTGAGAGCGCGCTCGGGCCCCCCGGTGCTTGCTCGAGCGGTGTCGCCGCGTCGCGCGCGTGCGGTTGCTCCGGGTAGACGGGGAGCGACGCGAGGCGGCCCGGGCGGCCAGGACAAACGGCCCCCCCAGCAGTCCCAGGACCAGTCCGAGACAGACGAGCTTGCGGATCATCAGCACCTCTTAGGAACCCCCAGATATTGACATGAAGTAACATCCTAAGCAACTGAGCCTATCTAGCTGTCACAAAATGTAAATCAGGTGGAGCCCACCACGAAGATCGGGACGCTTCCCCCCCCCGCGCTGACGTTGATCACGCTGCTGCGTGACACCCGCGTGACCGCCCCCACCTCGGCCCCCGTGACGTAGAAGGGGTTGGTATTGACCTTGAGGAACTCGAACTTCAACTCGCCGCCCGTGAGCACCGGGAAGGGCTCCTCGGGGATCGTCACCCGCTCTTGCACCACCCAGGGCTCGGCCAGGCCCGCCCGGACCGCCCCTTCCCATAGGGCCGGCTCCGTGTCGTCGCCCACGAGCACGGACTGCCCTCCGTACCCATGGGCGGGCTTCAAGACCAGGCTCCGGCGGTTCGCGAGGACATGGGGCAGCAGATCGATCTCTTGCCCGTCCTTCAGCGTGCGCCGCTCCTCCACCTTTCGAGTCCAGGGGGTGACCCGGGCCACGAACGCTCGCTCGTCCTCGCTCAGAAGGGAGGCGAAGGCCTCGTCGGTGAGGAGGGCGAGGAAGGCCTTGTCTTCGGAGAGCCGGCAACGGAAGGAGTTCACGAAGGGGACGAGGCCAAGGCGATAGGCGCTCAGGAAGGGGCGCACCTCGTCCTCGCGCTTGAGGAGCTCCGAGAGCACCACCCGGCGGTAGACGACATCCACGAGGCGGGAGCCGGCCCGGAGGCGCCCCCCGAGAACCGTCATCTCGCGGGGATCGGCGAGGAAACAGTCGACGCCGCGGGCGGCAAAGGCCTCGCGCAGGATTTCCTGGTCCGCCCTCGTCTTCACGTCCGCCCAATCCGCGATGGCCACTCCCGGCCGCCCCGCCCCGGGATCCCGCAGCGCCCCCAGCACGGCCTGGACGAGCCCCTCCTCCGAGGGCTGGTAGGCGAGGGGCGTCTCGAGGGCAAACGCCCGGAAGACCGGGAGCTCCGAGAAGACCTTGGCCATGCGGTCGCTGTAGCCAAAACCGGCGGGGGCGTCGCTGTTGATCTCGATGAAGCGGGGGCCGGTGGGGGTGAGGAAGGCGTCGAGCCGCGAGACCACCACGTCGGGCTCCCCCGGGTCCACGGCCAGCCAGCGCGCCTCCGCGGCCGGGGTGCCCAGGAACGCGCACAGCCGGCCCACATCCCCCAAGAACGCGCGCCGGGCCACTCGCGCCGCCAGCTCGAGCAGGCGCCGCCCCTCCGCCCGCAGGGCCTCCCAGGCGGTCCGCTCCACGAACTGGGGCCGAAGGAAGCTCGCCATGGGCGCCCGGTCGAAAGTGACCCCCGCCCGCGAGAGCTCCTCAGTAAGCCAAGCGGCCTGTTCGCGCGCGGCGGCGGGATCGGCTTCCAGGCGACGGTTGTAGGCGCGGGCGGCGGCTAGCGCTCCTTCCACATCACCTTTCCGGCCACGATCGTCATCACCGGCCCGCCCTTCAGGATCCAGCCCGCAAAGGGGGTGCTGCGCCCCTTGCTCTCGAAGCGGGCGGGGTCCACCTGCCGCTTGCGCTTGAGGTCGAGCACGGTCACGTCCGCGGGGGACCCGGGGGCGAGGCTCCCCCCGGGCAGGCCCAGGACGCGCGCGGGGTTGGTGGAGAAGAGGGCCACGAGCCGCCGCAGGTCGATGAGTTCGGTCGCCACCAGTCGGTCCAGGCAGAGGGCCACCGCCGTCTCCAGGCCGACGACGCCGAAGGCGGCCTGGTCGAACTCCACCTTCTTGTCGTCCACGGTGTGGGGAGCGTGGTCGGTGGCGATGCAGTCGATGGTGCCATCCGTGAGCCCCCCCAGGAGCGCCCGCCGGTCCGCCTCCGCGCGCAGGGGCGGGTTCATCTTGGTGGAAGTGTCGTACTCCGTGTCCCTCACCGCCTGGTCGGTCAGCAACAGGTGGTGGGGGGTGACCTCCGCGGTCACGGACACGCCCCGGGCCTTGCCCCGGCGCACCGCCTCCAGAGAGGCGGCCGCGGAGAGGTGGGCGATGTGGACCCGGCCCTCCGTCAGCTCGGCGAGGAGGATGTCCCGCTCGACCATGACCGCCTCCCCCACCGCGGGGGCGCCCCGCAGGCCGAGCAGGGTGGAGACCGGGCCCTCGTTCATGGTCGCCCCCGCGCTGAGGGTGGGCTCCTCGCAGTGGTCGATCACGACCAGGCCAAAGGCCCGCGCGTACTCGAGGGCGCGCCGCATGACCCGGGCGCTGGCCACCGGCCGGCCGTCGTCCGAGACCGCCACGCACCCGGCCTCCCGGAGGTCGCCGTATTCGGCCAGCTCCTCCCCCGCCGAGCCCCGGGTGATGGCGCCGATCGGGTAGACGCGGACGACGCCCTCCGCGCGCGCCCGCTCCAGGATGGCGCGCGTGATCCCGGCCTGGTCGTTCACCGGCTCGGTGTTGGGCATCGCGCAGACGGCGGTGAACCCGCCGGCGGCGGCGGCGCGGGTGCCGGTGGCGATCGTCTCCTTGTCCTCGCGACCGGGCTCGCGCAGATGGGTGTGGAGATCGATGAAGCCCGGGCAGACCACGAGGCCCTTCACGTCGATCACGGTGGCCCCGCGCGCGGCCAGCCGAGGGCCCACCTCCTCCACCACCCCCTCCGCGAGCCGGACATCCAGCCGCGCGTCGACCTTCCGCGAGGGATCCACGACCCGCCCGCCCTTGAGCAGCACCCGGGGGGTCACGAGGCCGCCCCCGCGCCGCCCCCGAGCAGGAGGTAGAGCACGGCCATGCGGACGGCCACCCCGTTGGTGACCTGGTCCAAGATCACGGAGTAGGGCCCGTCGGCCACCTCGCTCGCGATCTCCACCCCGCGGTTCATGGGGCCGGGGTGAAGGATCAGCACGTCCTTCTTGGCCCGCCGGACCCGCTCCTCGGTGAGGCCGAAGCGGTTGAAGAACTCCCGGGGGGAGGGGAGGTAGCCGCCCGTCATCCGCTCCCGCTGGATCCGCAGCACCATGATCGCGTCCGCCCCCTCCACCGCCTCCTCGATCCGCCAGGTGACGGGGGCCAGCCGCTCGATCCCGGGGGGCACCAGGGTGGGAGGGGCGCACAGCACGACCGAGGCCCCCATCTTCGAGAGCAGCCACAGGTTCGAGCGGGCCACCCGGCTGTGCAGCAGGTCCCCTACGATGGCCACCCGCAGACCCTTGAGCCGCCCCTTGCGCTGGCGGAGGGTGAGGGCGTCGAGGAGGGCCTGGGTGGGGTGCTCGTGGGCCCCGTCCCCCGCGTTCACGATCGCGGACCGGCAATGCCGGGCCAGGAAGTGCGGGGCCCCGGAGGAGGCGTGGCGGATCACGATCATGTCTGGGTTCATGGCCTCGAGGTTCTTGGCGGTGTCGAGCAGCGTCTCTCCCTTCTGGACGCTGGAGGTGGCGGTCGAGATGCTGAGGCTGTCCGCGGAGAGGACCTTCTCCGCGATCTCGAACGACGAGCGGGTGCGCGTGGAGGCCTCGTAGAAGAGGTTGACCACGGTCTTGCCCCTGAGCACGGGCACCTTTTTGATGGGGCGGTCCAGCACCTCCTTCAGCCCGTCCGCGGTGTCGAGGACCACCTGGATATCGGCCGGCTCCAGGGGCTCGATGCCCAGGAGATGGCGGTGGGGGAACGCGCTCACTTCCCTCTCCTTCCCCGGGCCCGCCCGCGGCGGGCCCCCCCCCGCTGGGCCCGCCGGGCCCGGCGCTCCAGGAGCAGGACCCCGTCCCTTCCGTCCTCCTCCCGGAGAAGCACCTGCACGATCTCCTGCCGCGCCGTGGCCAGGCTCCGACCCGCGTAGTCGGCGCGGATGGGGAGCTCGCGGTGGCCCCGGTCCACGAGCACGGCCAGCTCGATGCGGTCGGGGCGGCCGAAGTCGATGAGCTGGTCGAGGGCGGCGCGCACCGTGCGCCCGGTGAAGAGCACGTCGTCCACCACGATCACCGTGCGGCCGTCGATGGAGAAGGGGATCTCGGTTCCCTTGGTGATGGGCTGGCTCGCGATCATCGTGAAATCGTCGCGGTAGAGGGAGATGTCCAGGGCCCCCACCGCGGGCTCGACCCCGCTCGCCTCCCGGAGGAGACCGGCCAGCCGGCGGGCGAGGGGCACCCCGCGGCTGCGCACCCCCACCAGCACCACCCCCCGCATGTCGGGGTGGCGCTCCAGGATCTCGTGGGCCATGCGGGCCAGGGTGCGGGCCACGCGGCCCGCGTCCATGAGAACTGCCTTCTCAATCTGGGGAGAGGGGCCGGCCATTCAAGCCACCCGGGCCCCGTCCGGCACCGGAAGCTCGGGGAGGACGGTCTTGGGGGCCCCCTTCAGGAGCCGCGCGGACACGATCGTGCCGACCCGGATCTGCAAGCTCAGGAAGTCGTCGAGGCTGGCCAAGGCGGGCGGATGGTACCGCGCCCCGCTCCCACGGACAAGCCTTGCTCATGCGGGCTCCCCCAGGATCGCGCGCAGCGCCACCTCGGTTTGCGAGAAGTCGTCGAGGAGCGCGTCGGGGGACTCCGCGGCCAGGCGCTCTTGGGGCGTCCGCCCCGTGGCCACCGCCACCGCCCGCACGCCCAGGCCACGCCCGCAGAGCACGTCGTGGATGGAGTCCCCGACGACCACCACCCGCTTCCCCGCGAACTCCAGCCCGGTGAGGTCGCGCGCGCGGGCCACGGCCAGGGCGGGCAGGCGATAGCGGTCCTCGTGGTCGGAGCCGAAGGCCCCGAAGGGGAAGTGGCGGTTGGCGCGGAGGGGCGCGAGCTTGGCCCGCGCACAGGGCTCCAGGTTGCCGGTGAGGAGGCCAAGCGTGACCCCCCTCGTCGCGGCCAGGGCCTCCAGGAGGGGGCCCACGCCCGGCTTGGCCACCACGTCCTCCGGGCGCAGGAGCTCCAGGAGCCGCGAGCGGTACCGCTCCAGGGCGGTTGAGCGAAGGGCCACGATCTCTTCGTCCAGAAAGCCGGCCCCCCGCATGAGCTCGCGCACGATCTGGGGATCGGTCTTCCCGGAATAGTCGTATCCGGCGACGGGGCCCACGGCGCCGAACGTCTCCTGGAGCGCGTCCTCCAGAGCCCGCGAGGAGACCCCTCCCGCGGAGAGGAGCGTGCCGTCGATGTCGAAGAGCACGAGCCGTGGGGTCAGGGGCTCTCCTCGGGCAGGGGCGGAAGGTCGTCGAGGCTGCCCCCGGCCGTGATGGGGGTGATGGCGAGGCTCTCGTAGCTGGGGATGAAGGTGACGGGGTGGGCCTGGGCGAAGTCCTCGTCGACGATCTCGGTCAGGACCCGCCCCTCCATGTCGCGGGCCACGGGCAACCCGATCAAGTAGAGGAGGGTGGGTGCCACGTCGAGGACGGAGGCGCTGCCCAGCACGGCGCCCGGTCGCACTCCGTCCCCCACCGCCATCAGGAACCCGTCCGGCGCGCCCGCGTGGGTCCCGCTCATGCCGGAGCCGCCGGTCGCCCCATCCAGGAGCCGCCGCCAGAGGGGGACGGGCTCCATGCCATAGCCGGACACGACCACCAGGATCTCCCCCGGGCGCAGCTGCTTCTCCGTCTCCCCCACCCATTGGCTGAGCAGGGCCTGATAGCGGTCGAGGACCCGCCCGTAGCGCCGCGTCTCTTGGGCACGCACGTCGCCGAAGCTCTCGGGATGGGCATAGCGCAGGAAGGCGTGGCCGACCACGTCCAGGCCGTAGAAGTAGGTGGCAAAGAAGGGGGGGTCGTAGGCGGCCCTGAGGACGGAGCCCGCCCGCCGGTAGGTGAGGTCCGGAGCCAGGGCCCGCTCCACCAGGTCCCGCCGCCAGGGAAGGTCGTCCCCCCCGGAACGCAGGGGGGGCTCGACGAACTCGGAGAGCAGGGCCTCGTCCACGTCCCCCGCGGGCACGGAGCGGGACTTGACCTCCGCGATCAGGTCGCGGGGGTAGAGGGTGTCGGCGGCCCGGACCGGATCGTCGCGGAGCAGGTGGAAGTAGGGGGAGAGCATGAACCCCTGCACGCGCTCCGGCGGGTAGGTGCCCCAGATGCGAACGATCCCGGTGGGGATGCCGAAGGCGTTGAGCGCGTTCCACAGGGCCCGCCGCTTGCGGGCGGTGGAGGTCACGGGCCGGGTGGAAACGAGCCCCACCCGCTCCAGGAGCCGGACCAGAGCCCCCTTGGGCAGGAGCTCGTAGGTGGTGGTGGAGCCGAGCACCCGGTAGGTGGCGAAGCTCTTCACCCCATGGTCGCGGGGCAGGCGCCCGGTGAGTATGGTGGTCCAGACGGGCGGCCCTTCCGTGGGGCGCAGGGTGGCGAGGGGCCCCCCCGCCCCTCTCTTCAGGATGCGCGCGAACGCGGGCAGGTTGCCCTTGGTCACGCCCGAAGCGACCACGTCCGGGCCGAGGCCGTCCACACCCACGAGGAGGACCCGCCGCGTGGGAGTGATGGTCTCCGTGGCCAGGGGGAGGGGGCGGGCCTCGGCCGCGGGGAGGGGACGCAGGGCCAGGGGAAGGATCACGGCCGCGGAGGGGGCGAGGACGACGAGGGCGGCGGAGAAGCCGCGGCCCCGGCGGGGGAAGAGAAACAGGTCCACGCCCACCGCGAGAAGGACCAGGAGGGCGGCGGAGACGGCCAGGCCGGACGCGAAGAGGCCACGGAGGAACTCCACCGGGATCGAGTGGCGGTAGCTGAGCAGGTTCATCCAATAGAGGGCGGCCGCGGCGGAGAGGGCCAGGAAAGCGAGCCCGGGGAAAAAGGGGAGCCCCGAGAGCAGGGGTGGGGAGGGGCGGGAACCCCCCAAGAGCGCGTGGAAAAGGAGAGCGAGGAGCGCGAGGCCCGCGGTGCCGACCACGAGGTAGGGGAGGAAGAAGGAGACCAGGAGGGCCAGGGCCTCCCCGCGCAGCCGGATCCCCGGGTTCAGGAAGAGGGTGAGCGCGACCAGGTCCGCGGCCAGGATCGCGGCCGCCGCGGCCGCGCTGCCCAGGGTTCGCCGGAACATCAGGAGAGCCTACCCGATTTGGCGCGCCCTCGCCCCCGTCGACGAACCGCGCCGCCGCCGGTTATCATCGGGGGAATGCCCGCCGACGAGCCCGCTCCTCTCCTCGCCCGCGAGCCGCTGGAGGGCGCCTACGTGCTCCTCACCTTCCGGCACGCGGAGACGGCCCGCGCCGCCCGCGCTGGCCAGTTCGTGATGATCAAGGCGGGCACGAGCCCCGAGCTTCCCCTCCGCAGGCCCTTCTCGGTCATGAGCGTGGACCGCGCGCGGCAAACCTTCACCCTCTTCCTGAAGGCGGTGGGGCCGGGGAGCCGGGCCCTGGCCGGCCTGCGCGTGGGGGAGGTGGCCCAGTGCCTGGGACCCCTGGGCCGATCGTTCCCGCCCCCGGGCGCGGGGGAGGAGGCCTTGCTCGTGGCCGGCGGCTACGGGATCGCCCCCTTCCGCCTCTTCTGCGAAGAGCTCGGCACCGGCCCCCGGGCCCGCGTGTTCTACGGCGGCCGCACCGGTCACGATCTGCAACTGCGCGACCGCTTCGCGGACCTCAAGGTGCCGCTCCTGCCCGCCACCGAGGACGGGAGCGTCGGCCACCGCGGGCGGGTCACCTCCGCGCTCGAGGCCTACCTGGACGGGCGGCCAGGCCCGGTGCGGCTCTACGCCTGCGGCCCCCCCGCGATGCTCCAGGCGGTGGCGAGCTTGGCCGGCGAGCGGGGCCTCGAGGCCTCGGTGAGCCTCGATCCCTGGATGGGCTGCGGCCTCGGCACCTGCCTGAGCTGCGTGGTCTGGACCCAGGAGCGGGAAGAGCCGCGGCCCCACTACCGCTGCGCCTGCACCGAGGGCCCGGTCTTCGACGCCAAAACCGTGGTCTGGCCGGGAGAGGTGACGTCGCTCGCCCGGCGGCGGCCGGAGAGGTCCCCCGCGTGAACCTCTCCGTCGAGATCGCGGGCCTGCGTCTCAAGAACCCCTTGATCGCCGCCTCCGGCACGTTCGGGTACGGGGTCGAGTACGAGGGGATCTTGGATTTGTCCCGTCTCGGCGGCCTCGTCTCCAAGGGGCTCTACCTCGAGCCCCGCGACGGCTGCCCCCCCCCGCGCATCGTGGAGACGCCGTCGGGGCTCCTGAACGCGATCGGCCTCCAGGGGGTGGGCGTCCGGGCCTTCGTGCGAGACGTCCTGCCCCGCCTCCTCGTCCACGACACCGCAATCTTCGTGAACGTCTGCGGCGACACCGTCGAGGAATACGCGGAGGTAGCGCGTATCCTGGAAGACGCGCCGGGGGTGGCCGGGCTCGAGATCAACATCTCCTGCCCCAACGTCAAGAAGGGGGGGATGGCCTTTGGTGGCGATCCCCGCATGACCCATGAGGTGGTGGCGGCGGTGCGCAAAGCCACCCTCCGGCCCGTGATCCCGAAGCTCTCGCCCAACGTGGCCGACATCACCGTCTTCGCGCGGGCGGCCGCGGAGGCGGGCGCGGATGCCCTCTCCTGCATCAACACCCTCCTGGGCCTGGCCATCGACGTGGAGACCGCGAGGCCCGCCCTCGCCTTCGGCACCGGGGGCCTCTCGGGTCCCGCAATCCGGCCCCTGGCCGTGCGGATGGCCTGGCAAGCGGCCCGCGCGGTCAAGATCCCCGTCATCGGCGTGGGGGGGATCGCGTCCGCCCGCGACGCGCTCGAGTTCCTGATCGCGGGCTGCCGGGCCGTTCAGGTGGGGACCGCGAACTTCGTCAACGTGGGCATCTACGATCGGATCCTCGCCGACCTCGGCCACTACCTGGAGCGGCACGGACGGACGGACATCAATGAGGTCGTGGCCACCCTCTCCTATCCCGATTCGGCCCCGGCGCCCCCGAGAAGCGAATGACGCCCCGGGAGCGCCTGATCGTGGCCCTGGACCTGCCCGGCCGCGAGGAGGCGCTCGCCCTCGTCGGCCGCCTGGCCGGCCGGGCGGGGATGTTCAAGGTCGGAAGCCGGCTCTTCACCGCGGCGGGGCCGGACCTCGTGCGCGAGCTTTTGGCCCGGGGCGAGAAGGTCTTTTTGGACCTCAAGTACCACGACATCCCCGACGTCGTGGGCGCCGCCGTGGGCGAGGCCGCCCGCTTGGGGGTGTCGCTCCTGGACGTCCACGCCCTCGGCGGCCCGGCCATGATCGAGGCGGCGGCGGGGGCTCTGCCCGCCCTCGGCACGCGCCTTCTGGCCGTGACCATCCTGACCAGCCACGACCAGCCGGACCTGGACCAGGTCGGGATCGGGGGGCCGCTCACGGAGTCGGTGCGGCGCCTCGCTCTGCTGGCCAAGGCCTCCGGAGTGGACGGTGTGGTGGCCTCGCCCCACGAGGCCGCTCTCCTCCGCGAGGCGTGCGGTCCCCAATTCCTGATCGTGACCCCGGGCATCCGGCCGGCGGGGGCGCGGGCCGGCGACCAGGCGCGCGCCGCCACCCCCGGCGCCGCCCTGGCCGCGGGAGCGGACTACCTCGTGGTGGGCCGGCCCATCACCGAGGCCCCGGATCCGTCCGCCGCGCTCGAGGCCATCGTCCGGGAGATGGAAGCGGTTTGACCCCCTCCCCCCCGCTCTGGTACGCTTGGAAGTTGAAAATGAAATTGAAATTCAATTTCATTATGTCCCTCGTCCTCCTGGCCAGCGGCCTCCTGGCCGCTTGCGCGGGGGCGCCCGCGGCCCCCCAAGCGCCCGCCGCGGACGGGGGCGACGGCCAGCGCCTGGTCGCTCTCCTCGACTACATCAGCGGCGACTACCGGCGCGCGGTCCGCGGCCGGCAGGTCCTGGTGGTGAGCGAGTACGAGGAGCAGATCCGGTTCGCGGGCGAGGCCCGCGGACTGGCTCGCGGCCTCCTGGGCCCCTCCTCCTCCCCGGACGATCCCCTCCTGACCGGGCTCGCCGAGGTGGAGGCCCAGGTCCGGGCGAAGGCGGAGCCGGAAGCAGTGGCGGAGGTCTGCCGGTCGGCGCGCGAGCAGGCGGTGGCGCGCTTCAGCCTCCGCACCATGCCCGTCGAGCGGCCCTCCCTCCCCCGCGCCCAGCGCCTCTACGCCGAGTCCTGCACCCCCTGCCACGGCGCGCAGGGGAACGCCGACACCGAGCGGGCCCGTTCCTTCAACCCTCCCCCCGCGCGCTTCCGCGACCCCTCCCGCCTGGGCGAGATGTCTCCCTACCGGATCTACAACGCGCTCACCTTCGGCGTCCCCGGCACGGCCATGGCCTCCTTCGACAGCCTGTCCCCCGCCGACCGCTGGAGCCTGGCCTTCTACGTCTTCCGGCTGGGGCACGAGGGCGAGAGGGCGGGAGCCCCCGTGGCCATGACCCTGGCCGACATGGCCGGCCGCTCCGACCTCGAGATCGCCGCCGGCCTTAAGGCCGAGAAGCACCCCGACCCCGACGGTGCGCTCGTCTACCTGCGGCGCGAGGCGGCCTTCACGGAGGCGCCGGCGGGGGTCGGGATCGACCGCACGCGGGAGATGGCCCGGCAGGCGGTGCGCCTGTACACCCAGGGGCGGGCGCGCGAGGCGGACCGCCTGGCCCTCGACGCCTACCTGCAGGGCTTCGAGCCGCTGGAGATGCGCCTGCGGGCCCGGGACGCCGCGGGCACGCTCCAGGTGGAGACCGGCTTCCGCGACCTTAGGGCCTCGATGGTTCAGGGGGAGACCGCCGATCGTGTGCGGGCCCGGGGCCAGGCCCTGGATGGCCGGCTGGCCTGGCTGGGGGAGGGAGGGCGGCGGCCCCTCGTCCCCCTGGCCGCGGGCTTCCTGATCTACTTCCGGGAGGGCGTCGAGGCCGCGCTCCTCGTGGGCGCTCTCCTGGCCGGCCTCAGGCGCCTCGGCCGCCCCGAGGCCGCGCGGTACCTCCACGCGGGCTGGCTTCTGGCCCTGCCCGCGGGCGTGGTCACCTGGTGGGTCTTCGACCGCGCCATCTCCCTGGGCTCGAGCCAGCGCGAGCTGATGGAGGCGCTCGTCGCCCTCCTGGCCGCGGCCGTGCTCTTCTCGGTGAGCTTCTGGATGATCTCCAAGGCGGAGTCCCGCCACTGGATGGGCTACCTCAAGCAGAAGCTCGAGGCGGGGCTCTCCCGCCGCAGCCTCCTCGTCCTCTCCGGCCTGGCTTTCCTAGCCGTCTATCGGGAGGCCGCCGAGACCATCCTCTTCACTCAGGCCCTGCTCCTGGAGTCGGAGCTCCATCGGGCCGAGGTCTGGACGGGGGCGCTTCTGGGCCTCCTGGCGGTGGTGGTGGCGGCCGTCCTCATGAACCGCACCGTCCTGCGTCTGCCCCTCGGTCCCTTCTTCGCGGTCTCCAGCCTCCTCCTCTGCGGCCTCGCCATCTCCTTCGCGGGGACGGGCATCTACCAGCTGGTGGCGACGGGCTACCTGACCCCGCGCCCGGTGCCCTTCCCGGAGGTGCCCTGGATGGGCATCCATCCCGACCTGACCGGCCTGCTCGTTCAGCTCACGATCCTCCTCATCATCGCGGGGGCGGGGCTCCTCACCCTCCTGCGGCGGCCCCTGGCCCAGTCCGGCGGTCACGCCGCCTGAAGCCGACGGTGTCCCCGCCCACCCTCACCCTGCTCGGCAGACCGGACTGCCGTCTCTGCCATGAGATGCGGGCGGTGGCGGAGCGGGTGCTCCTCGAGCCCGCCCGGGTCGTAGAGCGGGACGTCCGCGAGGACCCCGAGCTCGAGAAGCTCTACCGGCTGGAGATTCCGGTGCTGCTTTGGGGAGAGCGGGAGGTCGTCCGGCACCGCGTGACGGAGGCCGAGCTCCGCGGGCGGCTGCAGGAGCTCGGCTTCGGCCGCCCCTGAGGGAAAAAAGACGGCGTGCCCCAGGGGGGCACGCCGTCTTTGCCATCGCTGGCTTTTTGGTCGCTACTCGTCGGTGCGGAAGGTGAACACCACCCGCTCGCCGGCTCGGCCGCTCAGGCGGAAGACGACCGCCTCGCCCGAGATCTCGGCCACGCTTCCGGCCAGGACGCGCAGGCTGCCGGGAACCAGGTTGGCGGTGGCTCCGAGCTCGAAGCGCCACGTCCCGGGCTTTCCCGCCCCCTGGACGAGCTGGGCCTCGACCCGGTTCTCGCCCCGGCGGCCCGCGGCCAGCGCCGTGGACCCGCCCGGGCCCGCGAACGCCGCGGTCTCGCCGTTGACCATCACCTGACCGCTCGCTCCCTCGACGTCGAGCTGGCTCGCCCAACCGATCCGGCGGGCGAGGGCGGTCGTGGGTTGGGCGGTCGGGGAAACCGATGCCAGGCAGGGGGTGTCCTTCGAGACGCCGCTTGCGGCCACGGGGAAGAAGCAGGGCTGGAACGGCATGCGGACCTGGAAGTCCTCGTGGGCGTTGGGGGCGTTGCCGGGGGTGTTCTGCGTCTCCACCCTCATGCGCACGTCATAGACGAAGGTGATGGTGAAGACGGGCACGAGGTTTCCGCTCGCTCCGATGTTTCCGTTCGCATGCTGGCCGCCGAAGGGTGTCGTGATCCCGGTGACGGGGGTGAAGGTGATGGGAACGTCGCACTTGCCTCCCAGAGTCGTCGGAAAATTGGGCGGGGGCGGGATGGGACCGGGAAAGTTCGTCTCCACGTGCAGGTTCACGTCCACGTTGTAGGCGAGCTTGCCTGGTCCCGTGCTCTGGCACATGTCGAACTCGACTTGCTGGGCCTGGAAGGGATTGAAGAAGGGCAGGTTGATGGGTGAGCCCTGCTCGACGCCGCCCAAGCGGACATGGAAGGAGGCGTTGAAGGGCACGGCGGGCAGGGTGGTCGTGGTGGTCGTGGGCAGCGCGGCGGGCGCGGTGGTCGGCGGCGAACCCGCGGTCTGCGTCGGCGAGGGCGAATTGCTGCTGCGGGTGGCCAGGGCGACGCCGCCCCCCACCACCGCCGCTCCCCCCACCGCCGCCAGCACCGTCGCCGTCCCGATTCCCGCCGCCGCAAACCCCGCGGGCACGGCCGGAAACACCGCCCCCGGGGCGCTCGAGGCAAAGGGAGCCACGGGGGTGTCCTTCTGGCACTCGCTCTCGCTCTTCACTACCAGCGCCTCGTTGTCCACCGTCCGGTTCTCCAGGAACTTCTGGTCGAACGCGTCCACGTAGTACTGAATCTTCTTCCCGATAAGCTCCTTCCTGGGCTTGGGAAGAACCCCCGCGTGGCAGGGCGCATCCGCCTTCATCTCCACGTAGTACCAGTTCGGCGGTCCCTCCTCCGCCCGGAAGTAGACCCTCGCCCGGGCCACCTGGCCCGCGGGCGAAAAGCAGGCGTTCATCTTCGGATACTTTTCGGCCACGATGCACCCGATGGCTTTGTGATCGATCGTCAAGCCCTGCGCCCGCAGTGACCCCGGCAACAGCATCAAGAGCAGCGCGACTCCATTAACGGTGGCTCGCTTCATCGTTTAGCCTCCCCAGGCATCTCGCCGCGACCGGCCAGAGTACGGCGTGGCCGGACCGGCACGAGGGACTGTGTCTTATACGGGTGTTATAGCACAAAGGCAGGGTGGTCCCTAGGAAATAGGAGCGAGCGGCATGCCCCGCAGGGCACGCCGCTCGCTCGCGGACCAGTTCTGACTAGTTTGCGGTACGGAAGCTGAATACCACGCGCTCGCCCGGCCGGCCGCTCAGCCGGAAGACGACCGACTCACCCGACAGCAGGGCCACGTCGCCGGCGAGAACGCGCACGCTTCCCGGCATGACACCGGTCGTCGGCAAGTCGAAGCGCCAGGTGCCCGGCTTCCCCGCCCCCTGCACGAGCTGGGCTTCGACGCGGTTTTCTCCCACCCGGCCCGTGGCGAGAGAAGTCGACCGGCCGGGGCCCGCGAAGACCGCGGCCGCGCCGTTGATCACCACTTGGCCCGTGGCTTCCGGCACGTCTAGCTGGCTGGCCCAGACAATACGCCCCGCGGTTGAAGACTGCAGGCCCGAGTTGGACTCGAAGCCGAAGCCGCGGTCCATCAGAATATGGACGTCCTGGTGCGCCTTCGGGCTGTTGCCGGGAGTGCCCGCCGTCTCCACCCTCATACGGACATCATAGCTGCCGATGAGGAAGAAGCCGAGGGAGCCGGAAGGTCTGAGAGCTGAGACTCCGAAGCCCCGGAAGGGTGATGAGATCCCCCGGTCAGTGAAGGTCATTGGAATGTTGCAGAGTCCTCCAAGCGTGACCGGGAAACCAGGGGGGCCAGGGAACCCCGGGACAGGGGTCTCGCCGACATCTACGTTGAAGGTGAGCGTGCCCGGCCCCGTGCTCTGGCACATATCGAACTCGACCTGGGGAGGAACAAAGGGGTTCAGATCCAGGGACGTGCTCGTCTGCACCACCCCGCCCACCTTGACGATGAAGACGGCATTGAAGGGCACCTGGGGCTGGGTCGTGGTGGTTGTGGTCGGTATGGTCGCCGGTACCGTCGTGGGCGTCGTGACTAAGGGCTGCGTCGTTGGCGGCGGGTTGTTGTTGCTGCGGGTGGCGAGGGCGACTCCGCCCCCCACCACCGCCGCTCCCCCCACCGCCGCCACCACCGTCGCCGTCCCCACCCCCGCCGCCGCAAACCCCGCCGGCACGGCCGGGAAGACCGCGGCCGGCGCGCTCGTCGCGAAGGGCGCGACGGGCACGTCCTTCTTGCACTCGGACTCGCTTTTCACCACCAGCGCCTCGTTGTCCACGGTGCGGTTCTCCGCGAACTTCTGGTCGAAGGCGTTCACGTAGTAGAGGACCTTCTTCCCGATCAGCTGCTTCTTGGGCTTGGGAAGAACCCCTGCGTGGCAGGGGGCCTCCGACTTCATCTCCACGTAGTACCAGTTCGGCGGCCCGTCCTCCTGCCGGAAGTAGACGCGCGCCCGGGCCAGCTGGCTGGCGGGAGAAAAGCACGCGTTCAACTTGGGATACTTCTCGGCCACGATGCATCCCACCGGCTTGTGGTCGATGTTCAGCCCTTGGGCCAGAAGAGGGACCGGCAGCACCAGCAATAGCGACGCGACTCCGCGACGGACGGCTCGCTCCAACATGAATAGCCTCCCCAGGCTTTGCGCCGCGACCGGACACAAGAAAGCCTTGGCCGGACCGGCAGGAGGAATCTGTTCCCTAGTGTGCACGCCCCCGATACCACGAATGCGTTGTCGTTCCCGACAAAGAAGCGGGAGCGAACGGACCGGATTCAAGGGCACGCCGCAGGCCGACATCTAACAGCAGTTCGTATTGAAGAGAATGTGGAAGTCCTGGTGGGCTTTCGGGCTGTTGCCCACCGTACCGGCCGTCTCCACCCGCATGCGGATGTCATAGCTGCCAATGACGAAGGGAGGCGGGGGAAAGGGCGGCGGGCCGGGGGGGGATGTGAACCCCCGGTCCGTGAAGGCGACGGGAATGCTGCAGGTCCCTCCCAGCGTGACCGGGAAGCCAGAAACGGGCGGGGAGAACTGAGCCGGGTTGGCCCCGATGTCGAGGTTGAAGGCGAGCTTGCCCGGGCCCGTGCTCTGGCACATGTTGAACTCGACGATGGGGGGGGTAGAGCAGGCGCACGTGTTCAGCGTGGGGCTCGTCTGAGGTGCCCCGTTCACCCGGACGATGAAGACGGCGTTGAAGGGTACGGGGGGGGTCGTGGCCGGGGTGGTGGTGGGCGTGGTGATCGGGGTCGTGACGGGCACGGTGGCGGGAATACCCTGAGTGGTAGGAGTCGGGTTGTTGTTCCCGCTCGACGCGAGCGCCACCCCGCCCCCCACCACCGCCGCTCCCCCCACCACCGCCGCCACCGTCGCCGTCCCCACTCCCGCCGCCGCAAACCCGGCCGGCATGGCGGGGAAGACGGCGGCGGGGGCGCCCGCCGCGAAGGGCGCGACGGGCAGGTCTTTCCGGCACTCGCCCTCGCTCTTCACGACCAAGGCCTCGTTGTCCACGGTGCGGTTCTCCGCGAACTTCTGGTCGAACGCGTTCACGTAGTAGAGGACCTTCTTCCCGATCAGCTGCTTCTTGGGCTTGGGAAGAACCCCTGCGTGGCAGGGGGCCTCCGACTTCATCTCCACGTAGTACCAGTTCGGCGGCCCGTCCGCCTGCCGGAAATAGACGCGGGCCCGTGCCAGCTGGCTGGCGGGCGAAAAGCACGCGTTCAACTTGGGATACTTCTCGGCCACGATGCATCCCACCGGTTTGTGGTCGATGTTCAGCCCTTGGGCGAGAAGAGGGACGGGAAGCACCACCCACAGCAATGCGACTCCGCGACGCACGGCCCGCTCAAACATGAATAGCCTCCCGAGGCTTTGCGTGCCGGACACAGGAAGCAGGTGGCCGGACCGGTAGGAGGGATTTCCCGGCGATATTAGCACGAAGGTCAAGCCTCGGTGGCGTGCCCGGCGGGGAAAGGGCGTCGTTTTCTGTTCTCTCCTTGTCCACTGCGAAGAGAATTTTGGGGCCGGAACCCTATCCGCGGCTCGGGAGGGCGGAGGGTGCGGGCGTGGGGGCGCGGAGCGGCTCCGGGAGAGCAACCCCCGCGTGAGCTAGCGCTCTTTCGCGCTCTCCTCTGCCTCCAGGCGGCGGGCCCAGGGGGTGTCGGAAAACTCCTCCCGCAAACGCTTTCGATCGGCGTCCGCGCCTTCGGCGTCACCGGCCGCCTCCCGCGCCGCCGCTCCTCCGAACAGGGCCTGGGCCACGTAGGGGCTGGTGGGGGCCTCGAGCACCAGAGCGGAGAAGGCCTCCGCCGCTTCCCGCGGGTGACCGACTCGGGCCAGGCTCTCCCCGCGCAAGCAGAGCATCTCCGCGCGCAGAGGCGACCCCCCGGGCGCGAAACTGGCGCCGTGCCGGGCGTACTCCGCAGCCTCTTCGAAATGCTCGGCGGCGTACGCTCTCGACGCGCGTTCGTAGAGGGTCGTCGGATCCCCCGCCGGATGACGGGGCCCGCTCGCAAACCGGCTGGCCACCAGGAGGAGCAAGAGGCCGCCGGGGACGAGACCGCCCCAGCGGCGGCCGGGCGAGGGCAGGGCGCACGCCTCCACCGGGTTTGGCCCCGGAGTGGGGCTTGACTCGGAGACCCGCCGCCGGCGCCGCAAGGCCGCGGCCACGACTCCGAGGGCGATCCCGGAGAGTCCGAGGCCCAGCCAGTCGGCGGCGTTGCGCGAGGGGTAAATGAGCCGCACCGTGCTCTGCCGGGGTATCACCATCATGAGAGCGGGCGAGATCAGGTAAGGGCCGTCCGCTCCCTCCGCCCGCCAGCGCGGGTGGTAGGAGATCTTCACCAGCAGGGGGTGGCCCGGATGGTCGGTGGTGATGGTGAGGCCTTCCGCCTCCACCCTCTCCTCCACCTTCACGTCCCCGGGGAGGGGCAGGAGGGGCGGGGCCAGCCACTCATCCTTCTCCACGACCCCGATGCGGGGGTCATCGGTGAAGACGAGGGGGGCAGGGCTGAGCGGCTTGCGCGTGAACCAGCGGTAGGCCTTGTCCCGCCAATGGGCGGGTGGGGAACGCACGGGCGCGAAGGGGAGCGGCTCCACGTAGGAGGAGCCGGAGGAGGCCAGATGGAAGATCCGGTAGGGGGGGATGCTGGCCACGCTCATCACGTCGGCCCGGGCGTCCAGGGCGGAGATGAGCTGGGGCGAGAGGGCCACGACCTCGTTGACGTTGAAGAGCCGCAGGCGGGGAAAGGCGTTCTCGGGATCAAAGTGCGAGTACTCACGGCTTCGGAAGGGGTTGGGAGAGCTCGCGAAGAGCTCGGAGGCCAGGTAATAGACGGCGTGGGTCTGGAGGCTGGCCTGGTTGTAGACCCCCTCGAGGGTGGAGCGGCCGGTGAAGAAGGGCAGGGTCTCGTACATCCGGATGGATCCCGCTTTTTCGTGGGTGGCGCTGTATTCGACGGCCACCCGCGGATCGGCGACCGTGCCCTGGAGGCGGTCGGAGAGCTCGCGGAAGGCGGGCCACAGCTCCTTGGCCTCGAGGCCGGTGTAGTTCCAGTCGATCCAGGAGCGCAGTACCTTCGATTGCCCGTCTACGTGGCAGACGGCGACGAGCACCAGGCCCAGGGCGGCCAGGTCCGGGGCGGACAGGAGGCGGAGGCCGAGGCCGAGGCTGACGCCCCCCGCCAGGCAAAGCGCGAGGTGGGTGAAGGGGACGAAGCGGACGTCGATGATGCCGAGGGCCGGCCCCGCCGCGGCCAAGGCCGCCCCCACCGCCGCCGCGTGGATGAGGAACAGCAGCCGGTGGTCGGGCCCCCCGGTACGACGGGCCCAGAGGAGCGTAGACAGGAGGCCGGCTGAGGCGACCACGAAGAGGGGCCAGAGCAGAAACGGGAAGAGCCCATGGGTGGTGACCGTGATCCAGGGGTCATCGTAGGGCGTGGTCCAGCGCCAATAGAAAAGGAGGGGCACGAGGGTGACGCCGGCAAGGGCGAAGGCCAGCCCGGCCAGGGCCAGGAGCCAGCGCAGCGTCCGCGCCGGGCGGCGGGCCGCGTAAAGGAAATAGGAAGCGGAGAGGCCGGCCCAGAGCACGGCGTACCCGTGGGCGAGGGCGGTGAGGGCAAGGAGGAGGGCCGGGACCCAGGGTCCACGGCCATCGGCAAAGCACCGATACGTGCATCCCAGGAAGAGGACGGCGAGACCGATGCCATACGTATAAGCGAACTCTCCGGTCAGGGTGCTGGCCAGGCTGCCCCCCCAGATCGCGTTCTCCTCCAGGAAGAGGAACACGAGGGCCCCCGCCGCTCCCAGAAGGGGGGCGGGAAAACCGAAACCCAGGAGCCGGAGCGCGGCGTAGGTCAGCAGAGGCAAGAGGAACACCCCGAGCACGGTGCCGAGCTTGAAGGCCACGGGCATGCCCGTCAGGGGGGCCAGGCCCGAGATGATGAGGAAGGGAAGGGGAAAGTAGTAGAGAAGGAGCGGCTGCCCAAGATAGGCCCCGGGATACCAGCCGTGGAGGCGCAGGCTCGGCAGGAGGCGCTCGTGGAACCAGACCGCGGTGGGATAGTGGCAGGGCGTATCACCCCCCGCGGCGATGGTGGGCAGGAAGAGCAGCGAGGGTCGGAGGTAGTCCAGGAGCACCAGGAGCAGAACGAGGAGGCCGAGGGCGTCCGCGGTCCGCTCCCGCCAGCGGGGCAATGACATTCGCGGGAGAGTCTAACCCATGCCCGCGCCCCGCCCCGCGGATCGGGCGGGGGCGGCGTCTTTACGCGAGCCGCGACGTCGGCTAGGATCGAAGCCCGGATCTCAACAGCCCCATAGGAGCCATGAAGCAGGCGGCCCGCATCCTGATCGTCGACGACGACCCGGAGATCGGCGGGATGCTCACGCGCTCTTTGTCCCGTCACGGGTTCCAGATCGACGCCGTGGGCTCGGCAGAAGAAGCCCTCGCGCGCACGGAGACCACCGTTTACGACGCGGCCTTGGTGGATCTGGTCATGCCCGGCCGCGACGGGGCCGACCTGGCAGCAGCCCTGCGCCGGAAGATCCCCGGCATGCCGATCGGTCTCCTGACCGGCTACACCAATTCTCCCCTGATCCCCACCGCCGAGCGCTCCGGCGTGGCCGTCTTCACCAAGCCCGTCATCATCAAGGACCTGGTGGACTTTCTCCGGTCTGAGATCACCTAGGGGTCTCGGCCCGCCGATCGCTCCCCCGGCGATGGGCGGCCTCTTGCTTGCGCAGCAGACGCTCCCGCCGGCGCCAGAAGGCCCTGGCCAGGCGCCGCGATCGCGGGTCCTCCCGCCGTTCCAGGAGGTCGAGGGCGCGGTCCACCACCGAAAGGGCCGCCTCGGGGTCACGCCGGCGGTGCTCATGTTGCATGGCCAGCTCGTGCATGGCCAGGGGCTCCCCCGCTTCCGCGGCCGCCGCCCAGAGGCCGGCCGCCTCCTCGAGATCGCCGGCCCGCTTGGCCCGCGCGGCCAGCCCGAGCAGGGCGGCGGTGCGCAGGGGGCCCGTCCCCTGCGCGGCCGCGCGCCGGTACTCGCTCTCCGAGCGCTCGTAGAGCCGCGCGCGCTCGAGCACTCGGGCCAGGCTGTAGACATCGCGCGGGTCCTCGGCCAGGTCCCCCTCCACCCATTGGCAGGCCAGGATGGAGAGCGCGGCCAGGGAAACGATGTCCTGGCGGTTGTGGGCAAAGACGCGGGCCAAAGCGCGGGCGTCCCGGCGGCGCACGTAATCGAAATAAACCTGGGGAATCTCCTCCCCGGGGATGTCGTCCTCCCGGTACAGGCCCAGGAGCTCCCTCTCCAGGGACTGTAAGCGGCACGACTCTAGGCGAGCCTTCCACAGCCGGCGGGCGGGGTGCAGAAGGTCCAGGTGGGGCATCTCGGCCAGGGGGAATCGCCCCCGGTTCAGGCGATAGCGGGCGTCGAGGAGGGGGAGGTCGAACATCTTTCCGTTGAAGGTGACCAGGTGGGAGAAGCGGCGGAGGTCACTGGCCAGCGCATGCAGGAGGGAGGCTTCCTCGTGGTAGTCGCGCATGAAGTACTGGCGGACGACGAAACGGTCCCCCTCCACGTAGCCGATTCCGACCAGGAAGGCGGCCGTGCCCGCTCCCCCCGCCAGGCCCGTGGTCTCGGTGTCCAGGAACACGGCGGAGGGGAGATCGAAGGAGGTGAGCTCCGGCTCCGCGGTGAGGACGCCCACCGTGGCGGGAGCCAGGGAGCGGAAGCGGCTCAAGGGGACCTCTCCCTGTCGGGCCTCGAGGTGGACATCCGCCTCCATGAGAAAGAACTCCCCCCGCTCGTTCTCGATCCTCATCCCCTGGACCAACTCCTCGAGGGGCACCGCCACCGCCGGCGGGCGCGGACGGGCCCGGTAAGCGGTGGCCACCAGGCGCTCCAAGCGGGCCTTCAAGGAGCCCTCCCCGGCCTCTCCGAGCAGGGTCTCCTCCAGGGCCTCGAGGGGGACGGGGCCGGGGTCGCGGCGCAGGCGTCGCAGCCTGTCCTGGAGGGAGGGCGTGCTCAGCAAGCGCGCGCCTCCCCGCGGGTCCGCGCGGGATCCCGAGGCGTGCCTCTCGCGCGGAGAGACCCCACCACCGCCCTCCTCCCCGATCTCGGGGAGGATGGGCTCGACCCGAGGCGGCGCCGCGGCTTCAGGGCCTCACCTTCCCGCCCCGGGGCCGGGCTTCGCCGTCATCCGAGGACGGCACCGAGCAGGGCCAGAGCGACCTCCTTGCCCCGGTTGCCGACCTCCCCCGGGGGGCCCACGCAGGATGGGCAGCCGTCTTGGCAGGGGCAGGAAGCAATAAGCGATCGGCTCTCCCGAAGGAGCCGGTCGTGCAGGCGGTAGAGGGGCTCGGAGAGCCCTATGCCCCCCGGGTAGTTGTCGTAGAGAAAGACGATGGGCTCGTAGTCGTCGGGCGGGGGCGGCGCCGCGAGTCTCTCCCTCCACCCCTTCTGTATCTGGGCCTCGCCCTGGCCGTTGTCGCCCAGCGCCACCCCCAGGTCGTGGCGGTCGCACATCAGGAAGAGGGCGGCCATCTGCCCCAGCGTGTGGGAGAGGGCCACCACTCCGTCCCGCCGGTCCTCCCCCCGGAAGGGCAGCCCGATCAGGACCTCCTTGGGGATGGTCAGCCAGTACGAGGTGGTGTGCATCTCGTTCTCCGGCATCTGGAGGTCCCCCGCCCCCACGTTCTCGTTGGTGTGGAACTTGATCTTCTTGAAGCCCACTACCTGCGAGGTCACGTGCACCTCGCCGTGGCTGCGGAGGGCGCGGCCGGCCCCCTCCTCCGCGAAGCGGTCCAGGATCCGCACCTTCGTGTAGGTGATGGCGTCGGTGTAGTAGTCCACCTCCGCCCCCCGCACCTGGGCGCGCCGCTCTTGGTGGTCGTACTTCTCCACCAGGTAGGTGCGGCCTTCCAGGATGTACACCGCCTTCTCGTGCAGGGTGGCGGGGGCGCTGTCGTAGTCCACCTCCGCGATGACCCGGGGGGCTTCCCCCGGGGTGACGTCCTGGATCACGAAGTTGTCGGAGGAGACGCTGCGCAGGCTGATCGCGTCTGCGGGATAGCTCTCGCTCGTCCAATGCCAGCGGTCCCCCGCCCGGTGCAACAGCCTCTCCTCCTCGAGGAAGCGCAGGATCTCCCCGAGGTCCTCACCCCCGAAGGTCTCCTCCGCGGAGAAAGGCAGCTCGAAGGCCGCGCACTTGACGTGGTTGACGAGGATCTGCAGGTTGTCCGGATTGATACGACCCTGCTCCACGGGCGCCCCGAAGAAGTAGTCCGGGTTCTTGGCGATGAACTGGTTGAGGGGGGTCGAGTTCGCGACCAGGACCGCCACCGAGGTGCCGGAGCGACGGCCCGCCCGCCCCGCCTGCTGCCAGGCCGAGGCCACGCTCCCCGGGTAGCCGAGAAGGACCGCGCAGTCCAGGCTGCCGATGTCGATTCCCAGCTCCAGGGCGTTGGTGGAGACCACCCCCCGCACCGACCCCTCGCGAAGGCCGCGCTCGATCTCGCGGCGCTTCAAGGGCAAATAGCCGCCCCGATAGCCGCGGATCAGGCCCTCGCTCCCGGGCCTGGTCTCTAGCGCCTCCTTCAGGTAGGTGACGAGGATCTCGGTGGCCAGGCGCGAGGGGGTGAAGACGATCGTCTGCAGGCCGCGGGACAGGAAGGAGACCGCCACGTCGCGCGCGCTGCCCAGGGCCGAGCGGCGGATGCCGAGCTGCCGGTTCACCAGGGGAGGGTTGTAGATCGCGAAGTACTTCTCGCCCTGGGGCGCCCCGCTCTCGTCGATGAGCGTCATCTCTTGGC
This sequence comes from Vicinamibacteria bacterium, assembly GCA_035570235.1. Lineage (NCBI taxonomy): Bacteria > Pseudomonadati > Acidobacteriota > Vicinamibacteria > Vicinamibacteria bacterium. Next base: position 216,355 of record DATMML010000037.1, read on the forward strand.
CGGTGAGCGCCTCCGCCAGCTCCTTGGGGTTGCCGATGGTGGCCGAGGAGCAGAGGAACTGGGGCTCGGAGCCGTAGAACCGGCAGAGACGGAGCAGACGCCGGAAGATGTTGGCCACGTGCGAGCCGTAGACTCCGCGGTGGCTGTGGAGCTCGTCCACCACCACGTACCTCAAGTTCTCGAAGAGCTTCACCCACTTGGTGTGGTGGGGCAGGATTCCCTTGTGAAGCATGTCCGGGTTGCTGACCACGATGTGGGCGCGGGCCCGGATGGCCTTGCGGGCATCGGCGGGGGTGTCCCCATCGTAAGTAAAGGTCCCGATGTCGGCCTCCAGGGCCTCGATCACTCCGTGCAGCTCGGCCAGCTGGTCCTGGGCGAGCGCCTTGGTGGGAAAGAGGTAGAGGGCGCGGGCGTCGGGGTCTTTGAGGATCCGGTCGAGGACGGGCAGGTTGTAGCAGAGCGTCTTGCCGGAGGCGGTGGGGGTGACCACGACCGCGTGCCGTCCCGCCAGCACGGTGTCGTAGGCCTCCCGCTGATGGGTATAAAGGCTCCGGTACCCCCTTGACTGGAGGACGGTGCGGAGCCGGGGGTGAAGGTCGAGGGGAAAGTCGGCCAGGCGGGCGGCCCGGGCCGGGAAGTGCTCGAGGGCCCGGATCAGCGAGTCCTCCCCCCGCCCGGGTTCGAGGCCCTTGAGGGCGGCACGCAGGGCCACCTCGGTGTCCTCCCGGCGCAGGACGAGCTGCTGACTCACAGGACCTCCCCCTCCCAATCCGCGTTCCCGGTGGAGACCCCACGGAGGGTCCTCTCCCGGTATGCCGCATCATGGGGGAGGGGGGGGACAGGGGAGGTCCATTCGGCCGCGGCTTCGGCGCCTTCTCTGGGCCAGGGCGACCCCAGAGCCAGGTGGCCAGGGACCCTCGGGCGGGAGGGTGGGTAATCGTGGCCCCCTTGGGGGAGGCTCCGGGGGGCCCGGGTTCCCAGAGACCGACCCTCGGCTGCCGTCGGCCCCACCCGAGAGTCCACCCGCGCGAGCCCCCCCCGCCCCTCGCGGCCCGAGTCAACCATATAATCCCGCCCGGAGGTTTGGGAGCGAGATGGAAAAGCCCGATGACATGAAACGGCATGTGCGCGCGCTCCTGGCCGGCCTGGGTGAGGACCCCGACCGCGAGGGGCTCGTGCAGACGCCGGACCGGGTGGAGAAGGCCCTGCGCTTCCTCACCCAGGGCTATCACCAGGACCCGGAG